>JAYVXK010000001.1:0-2872 GCA_043785265.1 Myxococcales bacterium
ATCAAACTCAAAAAGGAAGACATCACGCGCGCGGAGCAGATGAAGGCCTATCCGTGGTTCGCCGACAAGAAGTGGCAACGCGAGATCAACGAGTTGCTCCACAACGGATTCAAGATGGAAGTCGACTCGCTGCTCACCAAATACGTGAGCTTCATCAGCGAGGAGTACATCCCAAAGAAACTCCGCGACGGCGACTGGCTGCAGTAGCACTGGGATTTTCCTCGATTGCGTATGCGCGTTCGATCATTTCAAAATTTTTCCGTGGATGCGACGGATTGCAAACGGATCGGCCATGATCCGCTCGTGAGAATTTACTCGCTGACCTCATTTCGCGCGGGTTTCTGGTCATTTTGTGGCGTAAGAGGTCTGCATGCGTAGCTCCATCCTTTCAGTCGCGTTGCTCGTGGTCCTCGGATGCGGAAGCAAGTCGGAATACATCTTCGACACCACGGCGGATGGCGCCGTCGACCCGAACAATCCGTTTGGCAATGACGGAGGTTTCAAAGGCGGCGAGGGTGGCCCACCGCCCGGCGGGTGCAATCCGAGCCCTGCCAACTTCGATATCCCAGGTAACAACTGCGATGACGACGGCGACGGCAAAGTCGACAATGTGATTGTCTGCGATATCGGATTACCCAAAACGGGTGACGCGCTCGCATTTGCGAAGTCGATCGGTCTTTGCCAACAAGCGAGCGGCAGTCAATGGGGCGTCGTCTCCGCGACGTACACGCAAGGCTATCAACGCAACGACGCTCCTTCGGCCGATCAACACGGGATCCTCGCCAAGTTCGGGAGCGTCATCAAACCGCGAGAAGGCGGCCGTTTGGGCGTGCTTTCTTCTGGCGACGCAGACGAAATGGACACGTGCAATCCATTCGGCGGCACCTTCAAAGGTGGCTGTCCGATGACAGGTCCTGGCGCTGCTCCGCCTGGATATCCAAAGAAAGCTGGAAGCTGTGCAGTGAGCAACAACGTCAACGACGTCTCCACCGTCAAGCTCATCATCCAAGTGCCAGCCAATGCAAAAGGGTTCGCGTTCGACTTCGACTTTTATAGTGGGGAGTGGCCCGAGTACGTTTGCACGACCTACAACGACGCGTTCATCGCGTACTTGAAGAGCTCGGCGTTCAACGGCGGCGCAGCGGACAACGTCTCCTTTGACGCAAAAAACAACCCGGTGAGCGTCAACAACGGGTTCTTTGATCGCTGCTCGCCCGCAAACGCGAAGGTGGGCTGTCTTGGCAACCCAACGACCTCTGCTTGCTCGGGCGGTCCTGGCGAATTGCAGGGAACGGGCTTTTTGGCAGCAGGGAGCCACTGCGGTCAGAAGGACTCCGGTGGTGGCGCGACAGGTTGGCTCACCACCCTCGCTCCTGTTGCTCAAGGTGAGACCATCACACTCGAGTTCATGGTGTGGGATACCGGCGACCAAGCTTACGACGGTGCTAATCGATAATTGGAAATGGCAGGGTACGGACGTAACAGTCGGTACCAATCGCCCGCCGAACTGATAGGCTAATTCAAGTCTTAGCGGTTCATTCGAGCCAGAGGAGAACGACGATGCGACTCATGGATTTATCGGTCCTCGCTCTCTGTGTGGCTTGCAGCAGCCCGCAAACGTACATCTTCGACCCCACCGCAGATGGTGGCGATGGTGGCAACGGCATCGATCCCGATGCATGCGATCCGTTCTCGGGTTGCACGGGCAACTTCGATGGCGCGCTCGGCGACACCAATGTCTACAAGTGCGTGCCCGACCCAGGCAACTTCGATATCCTCGGCAACAATTGCGATGACGACGGCGACGGTCAAATCGACAATCCGCCGAACTGCGACGCCAATCTACTCGCCACGGGCAACGCCACCGCGTTCGCACAATCGATCGAGCTTTGCCAATCCGCAGGCGGCGGCAAATGGGGAGTCGTCAGTGCCGCATATCAAGATGGCTTTCAGAGCAACACCGCGCCCGCAGCGGATCAGCATGGCATCTTGAAAAAATTCGGCGGCAAGCTCAAACCCCGCGCAAACAAGTCACTTGGTGCACTCTCGTCCGGGTACGCCCAAGAATACGATCAGTGCAACACGCCCAATAGTCCGTTCAAAGGTGGTTGCAGCATGGTCCAGAAGACCAGCGCAGCCCCGCCCGGATATCCCAAAGCCAATGTTGGTTGCCCGATCAGCGACGTGGTCAACGACTATTCGTCCATCAAGCTCACCATCCAAGTACCGAAGAACGCCAAAGGCTTTTCGTACGACTTCAACTTCGGTAGTGGCGAGTGGCCAGAGTTCGTTTGCACGACCTTCAATGACTCGTACATCGCCTACATGAAATCGAGCGCGTTCAATGGTGGCAAGCCCGAGAACATTTCGTTCGACAAGAACAACAACCCGCTCAGCGTGAACAACGCGTTCTTCGATCGATGCTCACCTGTTGGCGCCGAGAAGTATTGCACGGGTGTCGCGACCGTCATGGCCGCGAACAAGGCAAAACCCCCCGCTTGCGCGGGTGGAAACACCGATTTGGTCGGGACGGGCTTCTACGATGTCGGACCGCACTGCGCAGGGCCGGACGACTCGGGCGGAGGCATGACAGGGTGGCTCACCACCAAGGCACCCGTCACTCCTGGCGAGACCATCACCATCGAGTTCATGGTGTGGGACACGGGCGACCACATCTACGACTCATCCGTCCTGATCGATAATTGGCAGTGGCAGGGCGACGCAACCACGATTGGTACCGATCGGCCGCCGAACTGAAGTTGGCGAACTGCCGACTATCGATTAGGCGTTATTGATAAACGACTAGCCAACTGCTGAGGACGATGTTGCCCGAGCTGTCGGGCGGCGTGGCCCCGCTGAAGAGACCTTGGTA
>JAYVXK010000002.1:0-2864 GCA_043785265.1 Myxococcales bacterium
GCCAAATGGCGCCGAGCGGCACTGCCAAGTTTGGCGCGGTCACCTGCACACTGGTCACGGCGACGATGCCCGTGTTGAAGAGTGTCTGGTGCTGCATGGGTAGAGCAGCACGTGCGTCGATGGCCTGCGCAGGCGGGGCCAAGGCTCGCACGTCTTGCCATCCTCCTGGATCCCCAGCCGCGATGGTCGCGGCCATCGCAAGGGTAGGCTGGGGTTTCGAGGGCGTCGCCGCGACCACAGACAGCGCCTCCCAGACTCTTCCAGCATTGGCGAAACGAGCAGAAGGGGTGCGCGCGGTGCACTGCGCAAACCATGAGTCGAACCAAGCCGGCAGCAGGTGTGCACATCCGTACTCTGCGGCACGAGTCGATGCACTGGGAATGGGCTCGAAGAGGATCTCGCGCATCAACTGCGCGACGAGTGTCCCTTCGGAGTTTGCTGCTCGCCAAAACGGTTTGGTGGTCAGCACGTAGAATGCGAGCAAACCGAGTGCCCAGACATCTGCGGTCGGTGTGACGGGGCCGCGTTCGGTTTGCTCGGGCGCCATCCACATGGGAGAGCCCATCGCTGCCGTGCTGTTGCTCCTGGCCTCTGCCTCCGCCACGATTTTTGCGATGCCGAAGTCCAAGACTTTGACCACCATGCTCGACTCGGCGCGCTTGGACTCCGCGAGGAAGATGTTCTCTGGCTTCAGGTCGCGATGAACGATCTCCGCCTGATGCGCCGAACTCACAGCGTGGCATAGCTGCTCGAACACCGCGAGCATGTCGCCGAGCGAGAGGGCACCATGCTGCTCGATGTGTGCCCCCAGATCTTCCCCTTTGAGCAGCTCCATCACGAGGTAGGGCATGCCCGTCTGCTCATCGACCCCCGCCGCGTGCACTTCGACGATGTGGTCACTCTCGATGCGGGCTCCGATGCGAGCTTCCTGTTCAAAGCGCTTTCGCAGCGCGGGGTCGGATACGAGTTGGGGGAGCATCAACTTGAGGGCGCGCTCCTTCCCCGTGGAAGCCTGCATCACGACGTAGACCGCCCCCATGCCCCCTGCACTGAGCTGCTTGACGACTCGGTACTCCCCCGCAAAGAGCGCTCCCGCCTGGAGACCGAAGCTCCCTCGGCTCATGGCCGCACACCCATCGCGCGCTTCCTCATGGAGCCTCCTGCAAACGCGGGTGAGAGTAAGAGCCACGACGGAGAGGCGTCAAGGCATCCGCCTTGTCTTGCGGGGCGTCGGAGCTGCCTGTACTTTGCGAGCGGGAGACAAACCATGTCGAATTCGTGGGGACAATGCGTGGCGGTGGTCGTCATCGGGGGCGCGCTCGCTCTGACAACTTCGGGTTGCGTGAAGCGCTACATGAACGCTTCCAAGGCCGCTGAGGCGCGCAACAGCCTGAACGAGATCGGAAGGGACGCCGCATCGGCGTACGAGACGGAGCGCATGCCAACGACACTGCTCGCTCCTGGCGCAAGCGGACTCGTAGAAAACCAACTCTGCGCCTCTGCATCGAAGACTGTGCCCGCGAATGCGAGTGACATCGCGGCCAAGAAGTACATGTCGATGCCGACTGAGTGGACGAGCGATCCTCCCGACACCGGCTTCACGTGCCTGAGGTTCATCATGGACGCGCCGCAGTACTATATGTACGGCTACTCGCGCACCGGGAAGGGCAGCGCCGAGGGCGACAGCTTCACCGCGACAGCGCGCGGAGACCTCGATGGCGACGGCGTGCTCTCGCGCTTCGAACTCACGGGCAAGGTGCAGAGCCATGCGGTCGTTGTCGCGCCAAACGTGACTGAAACCAACCCGACCGAGTAGGCGATGGCCATCGGCGAACTCGCACCAGGGTCGCTCTTTGCGAGCGACTACCGCATCGTTCGTCCGCTCGCGGCTGGCGGCATGGGCGCCGTCTACATCGTGGACCAGATCTCGACCGCGAAGTCTCGTGCGCTCAAACTCATGCACCCGGAGCTGGTGGCCAATGCGGACCTCCGACGTCGCTTCGAGCAGGAGGCGAGAATTGGTGCGCAGATCGACAGCGAGCACATCGTGGAAGTCCAGGCGGCGGGCGTCGACTCGCAGACGGGCATGCCCTACCTGGTCATGGAGCTGCTCGACGGCGAAGACCTCGCCACCACCGTCAAGCGTCGCGGCGCACTCAGCCCGACGGAAGTGGGCGCGATCTACGTTCAACTTTGTCACGCGGTTGGCGCGGCTCACGCGGCGGGAATCGTCCATCGAGACCTCAAACCGGAGAACATCTTCCTCGGTCGGTCCAGGCGTGCCGGTGTTGCGTTCACAGTGAAGGTGCTCGACTTCGGCATCGCCAAGCTCCTCGCCGAAGGCCAGACCAAGCACACCGAGGCCATGGGCTCGCCAATCTGGCTCGCACCCGAGCAGACCGAAAGAGGCCTGGTGACGCCTGCTGCCGATGTCTGGGCGCTGGGTCTCATCGCCTTTCACTTGATGACCGGCGCGTACTATTGGCGCTCTCTCTACGATGGCGACGCGACTGTGCCGCAACTGCTCCGCGAGATCATCTTCGAGCCACTGCCACCCGCCTCCGAGCGAGGTCATCGTCTGGGGCGATCGCTCAGTCCCGCGTTCGACGCGTGGTTTGCCCAGTGCGTGAGTCGTGATCCAACCGCGCGCTTTGCCAATGCGACACTGGCGTTGGAGGCGCTCGTCCCTGTCCTCACCAACCACGCGCCAGTCAGTGGGGGACCTGCAGTCGTGCAGGGAGTCGCTCACGTCCCGACGGTCCTCGGACCGCCTGCCTACGAGCCGCCGCGTCCGCCTGGTCCTGCTTCCTATGGCCCGCCGCCTTATGGCCCAGCCTATGGTCCACCACCTTCCCCCCAGCGCG
>JAYVXK010000003.1:0-2862 GCA_043785265.1 Myxococcales bacterium
GAACCCTGAGGCAGGCGCTCGCTCTTGGGAGGTTCGGTCACCGTAGTCAGGACCTTACCCGATCATGGGCTATCATGCTCGGCCATGCGCACCGTGGCGGGCTTGTCTTTGGTCGCCATACTCGCGTTCACCGCACCGGCGTTTGCGTCCGATGCCGACGCATTGATAGACGAAGGCGTCGCCCTGCGCGAGCAAGGCAAAGATCAAGAGGCTCTCGATCGCTTCACTCGCGCGTGGAGCGCTTCACCGACAAGTCGCGCCCGTGCGCAGATGGCCCTTGCAGAGCAGGCGCTCGGCCGATGGTCATTCGCCGAAGCTCACCTCGAAGAGGCACTTCGCGGAGGCGACGGATGGATCGCCAAAAATCGTCCGGCACTCGAGGGCGCTCTGGCGACCGTGCGCACGCATCTGGGCGATTTGATCGTGGATGGATCGCTCGACGGCGCCGATGTTTCGGTCGATGGGGCAAGTGTTGGTGCTCTGCCGCTTCGCGCTCCAGTTCGTCTCACGATCGGCTCACATGTCCTCATGGTGCACGCGGCCGGATACTTTCCAGTCGAACGCTCGGTTCAAGTGTCCAGCGACGCGCCTGCACGCGAGCATGTCGATCTCGTGAAGCAACAAACCGCGAGCGCGCCTCCGCCCACGGACGATCACCCGCTGATCCACGACGTTCGCCCCATCATTCAGCCGCAATCGAGCGATACGGGGAAAGTACAACGAACCGTCGGATGGGTGCTGCTAGCGACGACCGCGCCGTTTTTGATCACTGGCATCCTGGGCGCAGGAGGGCGCGCGGGACAAGTCGGCTCGTACAACAGCAACACGAGTTGCCCTGGAATCGATCTCCCAAATCAGCCGCCGCAATGTCAAACGATGATCGATTCGGCAGACCAATGGAGAGTGGTCACCATCGTAGGATTCACCGGGGCGGCTCTCGTCGCAGTGAGTTCGATCATCGTGTTGCTCACCGCCCCTACCAGTGCACCGACCTCGCCGCCGCGCGTCGCTTGCTCGTTCGGCGGTTGCAGCGGCACGTTCTGATCAGCGATCGCGCTCGAGCCGTTCGCGGGCACCGCGCACGCCGAAGATCTCTTCGCCAACCACGATGGGTCCAAGGAGCACGCTCGCGAGGATCGCGGCGAGCAACAGCGCGGTACGGTCGTCGTCATTCTCGCGCTCGATGATCCAGAGTTGGCCGCATCGGCGCGCGAGCAGTCCCATTCCGCCCATGAGCGAGGCTCGTTCTGCGGCTTCTGCGCGCACCCAATCGCTTTCGCCCGCACGACGCGAAAAGGCAGTGCGAGTTCCACCTGGCACCTTCGACGGCGCGATCACGACCCGCGCGAGATCAGTCTCCGGAAAAGCCTGGGCGTAGGTTTTCGTCGCGGTGAGTCCGAGAGTCGTCTTGAAAAAACGCTCAGCCTGAGAGCGCCAGCTCTCGAGTTCCACTCGCGCGTCGTTGCGCTGCGCAAAGACGATCAGCGAGCGATCAGTCGGAGGAGGCTCGAAACCAGCGTTCGAGCGGAGCAGACCCTCGCGATCGAGGAGCGCGGCAAACTCCTCGTCGTTCACGCAAAGCTCCGTTGGAATCGGCGCGCCGCGTTCGTTCGCGTCGCCGCTTCGAGCGTCGGCAGATCGATTCCACGAAGCTCCGCGACTCGCTTTGCGGTATGCACCACGAACGCCGGCTCGCATGGTTTGCCCCGCATGGGCACCGGCGAAAGATAGGGACTGTCGGTCTCCACATGCACCCGCTCGATAGGAGCCGCCGCCGCCACTTCGTGAACCGAACGCGCGTTCTTGAACGTGACGATGCCCGAAAAGGAGACATCGAAGTCCATGTCCCATGCGCGCTTTGCGAACGCGAGATCTTCACTGAAGCAATGAATGATGCCGCCGACGTCACGCGCGCCTTCGCGTTCGAGCACGTCGAGTGTGTCGGCGCCGGCCTCTCTCGTGTGAATCACGATCGGTTTGCGAACGTCTTTTGCGAGACCGACGAGGCGCGCGAACGCGGCGCGCTGAACATCGCGCGGACTATGGTCATAGTGATAATCGAGGCCGATTTCGCCCACTGCGACGACTTCTGGTTGTCGCGCGAGGAGCGCGAGTTCGTCGAACGCCGCGTCGTCGAGACTGGTCGCGTCGTGCGGATGCACGCCGACCACCGCTGCCACACTGCTTGGGAGTCGCTGCGCCAAGGCCACAGCGTGACGCGCAGGTGCGAGGTCGGCACCCACACCAATCACCACGAACGCGCTCACGCCAGCATCCCGCGCGCGAGACATGACCGCGTCAGGATCCGCGAAATACTTGAGGTCGAGATGACAATGCGTGTCGATCAGCATGCGATGAGCCTGTCCTGTGGCGTGATTGCGTCCAAAGGCGCACAATAGGACGAAGGCGTGAATCGATCGAGCAGACCGAGAGTTCCTATCACTGGCGTTGCGTGGATCATGTCACTGGTGGTCCATATCGCGCTCGCGTCGGGTGTCGTGTTTCTCGCCGTCCGCAACTGGGCCCACGAAGACGAAGAGAGACAGGCCGAGATCGATCGCGCCAAGGCGAGCGAGGTGGACGTGACGCTCGATCCGGTCGCGACCGGCGACCTGCTCTCGATGAAGACACTCGACCCTGCGGGCGACCCTCCTGTGCCCGTGGGCGGGGCGACTGTCGCTCGAGTCGACGATGGCGATCGCGGACATGGTGGAGATCAGGCCGCTTCGTTGAAGGCGATTCATCTGACTGACCGCGACGAAGGACTGCGATTGTCTCCGGATCTGATCAGCCGTCTCGATCGCGATCAGCAACATCGCATCAAGAGCGGCAGCATTCGCACGAGCTGGGAAGATCGTCGCG
>JAYVXK010000004.1:0-2852 GCA_043785265.1 Myxococcales bacterium
AGTCATGAAGGACTACAAACGATTCGAAGCCCGCCTCGCCATGTTGGATGACATGGGCGCTGCGGGCTTCAAAACCAGCTTGTTTTCAGGCTGAATTCACGCGGGAGGCGCCGCGGAGATCTCGGTCGCTGCCACGCGCACTCGTTCGAGCGGACTCCAAAGGGCTTGGCGCATGGTGTCGAGGCGCTTTTGCGCCGCCACGAGTTGAGTGGCCTGAGCTTCGATGTCCTTGCTCACTTCTGCTTCGTCTTTGCCACCGAGCTTGCGAGCATCTTGCGCGGACCGAAGCACTTCGAGGACCTCGCGATACAGCTCTTCGCTGGCAGAAACGACCCACGCGTCGAGCTTGTTCGCAAACTCGTCGATGATCTCGTCCAGCTTGGGGCCAACCTTCGTTGCGGCCTGACGAACCACGTCGGGCGCGAGTTCTTTTGCCTTCTTCTTGTATTCGCCTTCGATGCGCCCGCGCAGCATGTACGCAACGACGGGAGCCGCGGCGATCAAGATGCCACCGAGCATGAGGTTCACGAACACCGTTCCCAAGCCCACGACGAAGAGCGCCGTAACGCCAGCGTCGTAGTTGAAGGTGTCGATCTGAACGTCGAGTCGCTTCACGTCTGTGCCGAGCGCTTCAGCCACGCGCTTGGTGGTGTCGTGAGCGTCTTCGCGAACGAGCGCGATCGTCTTCTCGGCCAAACTCTCCAGCTGTCCTGCGATCTCCTTGGTTTCAGCCTCCGCCCACTTGCGGAAGGTGTCCTCCAAGAACGCAGGCAGATACTTTTTGAGTTCGTCGCCCTTCGCCGCGTCGATCACATTGGGCAGTTGGCGGATCACTTCGTCGACGAACCGATCGAGGTCCTTGCGAGCACCTACTTTGATGCCCATCACCTCTTCTCGTATTTGCGTCCTGCGTTGCTCGAGTGTGCCCGTGGCGCCTTCGAGGTCTTTTTCGAGCATCGCAATGCGGCGCTCGAGTTCGTCCGACTTCATGGACAGGGCGCGCCTGCGAGCGTCGATGCCTTTGGCGAGTAGAGTCGACACGCTGATGCCTTCGCCGAGAGCGTTGTCGAGCATGATCCGTCCGCGCTCTTCTGCGAGAAAAGTGGTGAGGTGCGCAAGCAACTCTGGCAGTCCGCTCGTCGCGACATTTCCGGACAGCGCAGTCTCTGCGCTGACGGCGAAGAGAACGGGGTC
Organism: Myxococcales bacterium; assembly: GCA_043785265.1. Lineage (GTDB taxonomy): Bacteria > Myxococcota_A > Polyangia > Polyangiales > Polyangiaceae > JANYHY01. Next base: position 1,195 of record JAYVXK010000004.1, read on the forward strand.
CTTCACGAGTTTGGCGAGTTGTGCTTTGGCGTAAGCGAATGCCTCTTTGCGTTCGCTGTCCGAGAGGACATCCCACTTGGTGATCACAAATACGATCTTGTCTCGTGATGCCTTGAGCAGCTTGTCTTCGAGAAAGACACGCTCGCTCTCTTTGAGAATCTGCCCAGCGTCGAGCAAGAAGAGCACTGCGTCTGCCCGCGGAATGTAGCTGTAAGTGATGTCGGCGCGTTGCAGCGACAGATCGTTTACGCCTGGTGTGTCGACGAGCAAAATGCGCTCTTTGAGGAGCGCGGCTGGATAACCGATCTCGAGATAATCGACTTCGCCTTCTGCTTCGCGACCACCACCAACCGCGAACTTGCGAACCTCGTCGAATGGCAACGGATCGCGCTTGCCTGACGTGTACACGACCGTGGCTTCGGGTCGATCAGCGTAGCGAATGTGATGGATGGCGGCTGTCGTTGGCGTCACGCCGACAGGCAATGCAGTCTCACCCAGCAACGCGTTCACGAACGTCGATTTTCCGTGATTGAACTCGCCAACGACGACCAAATGAAAGCGGTCTTCTTCGAGTTTTTTCACCAGATCGCGGCCGATGCGCTCTTTGAGCGATTTTGCGCCCACGTTTTGCGCGATGTCAGCCAGCTCTTGCAGAGCCACAGTCACGTCGAGCTTTTTCTCGCGAAAACCAGCGAGAGCAGCAGTCGCGGTGGTCGTTTCACTCATCACGCGTCTCCCTTCAAGAGCGCAGCCACTCGGTCGTCGACCTCTTTCATCGTGAGGCCCCCATCGCCCGCGCCGAGTGCCTTCTTGTAGAGGTCACTCTCCGCGAACACGCGCATGGCGAGCACGCGCTTGGGCAAGTACGGGTGCGATGCGAACGCCTCCATGTATTTGCCGATGCCCTCTTTGCCTTCTTCGTATTGCTCCAAAAACGCCTCGATGTTGAACTCTTCGTAGAGTTTGCGCGAGCCGAGAGCGAGCTTGGTGAGAGCGCGAGCGCTCGTCAGGTCACTCTTGCTGCAGAGCATGCCCGCACGATCGCAAGTGATCTCCGCGCGCCGCGACCACGCCAAAAGCGCGAGGACGGCAGGCTGCCAAATCCACGAGGCGAACGCACCAAGCACGCGAGTCAAGATGTGCAGCGTCGTGAGGTAGACGACGTGAGAGTTGTGAATGTGGCCGCATTCGTGGCCGATCACCGTCAGCAACTCTTCGTCGGAGTAGTGATCGACGAGCGCCGAGTGCACCATGATGAACGACTCTTCGTTCGTGCCGTAGGTCGCCGCGTTGAGTGTCGGGTGGTTGACGATGTAGAGGGTAGGCACTGGAATCTGCAGCGTGTCCGCGCATTGCTGAGCGATGCGCTGGATGCGCGGAAACTGCCGGTCCGAGACCTTCACGCCGCTGCCCAGCAACTGACTGCGCCACACGTTCTTGTAGGTTCGCACCGCGCTCGAGACTGCCATCTCGATCGGCTTCATCGTCTCGAAGGTCTGCCGTGTTTTTTTGTCCCAAAAGTAGGCGTATGCGGGCCCGGCCTCAGCTTCGTCGCCCCCTGCGCGTTCGGTCTTTTTTCGCGCGACGTATGCGTCAAAATCGAGTTCGGGTACGTTCGCCATGGGAGTCCTTTGCGAGTGCCTAGAGAGACTGACGGC
>JAYVXK010000005.1:0-2850 GCA_043785265.1 Myxococcales bacterium
TGGCGACGGCTATCCCGCCAATGCATTCGATGCAGGCGTCGGTGATGCCACGGTCGACACTGCGGTCAAAGACGATGGGTACATCCCAGGCTTCGGCGATGTGTCTCTCAATACAGAGACAGGCAGCGCCTCTCCCATTCCCGAGACCTGCCAAGACTCCAGAGATCGCAATAGCTACATCGGGTGCGACTACTGGCCCACCGTCACACTCAACCCCGTGTACGAGCAGTTCGACTACGCAGCTGCCGTGTCGAATCCGCAATCCAAGACTGTCACGGTCACGGTCACTGGCGGTGCGCTGACACAACCCAAGGTCGTTTCCGTGAATGCGAACTCGGTCGTCGCCATTCCACTGCCCTGGGTCAAAGCCTTGAAGGGCCCGCAGTTCGACCAAGACACAGTCGTGGGTGACCCCGGTCCGAGTCGTATCGTGCCCAAGGGCGCCTACCACCTGACCACGGACTTTCCTGTCAGTGTTTATCAGTTCAACGCGCTCGAATTCGAAATCGACGCAGGAATTGGCTGCCCCGGTTATGGCGAGGCGGGCGCTGGACCGCACTGTTATTCGTTCTCCAATGACGCCTCCCTGTTACTCCCAGCCAATGTCGCCACGGGAGACTACGGCATCATTGGGTGGCCTTCGTTTGGCACCACCCCAGGGTTCATGGCGGTCACTGCCACGGTCGACAACACTCACCTTACCGTTTACCCCGCTGGGAAGGTACAGGGCGTGCCAGACGCGGGTCCCAAGGTCATGGTTCGCGGCGACGCTTATACCTATACGCTCAACGCGGGTGACGTCCTCGAGATGTTCTCGAGTCTCGGTGACGTTCGCAAACCGATCTACAGCTCGGACTTGTCGGGTTCGATCATCCATGCAGACCAACCGGTCCTTACCTATGCAGGACACGGTTGCACGTTCATCCCTGAAAACAAGCGTGCGTGCGATCACCTCGAATCAAGCATGTTTCCGGTGGAGACACTCGGCACGCAGTTCATCGTGGCGTCTCCGCATACACCGCACGGCGAGCACATCTGGGTGCGCATCATGGGGCTATACGACAACACGATTGTCGCGTTTGACCCACCCGTGAGCGGACGCAACGGCGCCATCCTCAACACCGGGGACATTCTCGAATTGCCGGATGTCGACAAGAGCTTTGCCATCGTGGCCAACGGTCGCGTCAATGTCGTCGAGTACCTCTTGGGCGAATATGCGAACTGGGATCCAGACGCAGGTGAACCCACTCCCGACTTGGGCGATCCAAGTCAGTCACCAGCGATTCCTCTGCAGCAATATCGGTCTACCTATTCGTTTCTTGCACCAAAGACTTATGCAGAAAACTGGATCGACGTGATCACTCCCACGGGCAATGTGATTACCCTCGATGGCACAGCCATCCCAGCCAATGCTTACAAGCAAGTGGGTGGTCAACCGTTTAGCACTGCGAGCGTGAAGCTTCCCAATGGGAGTGAAGGGCATGAGATTCATGCAACCTCACCTTTTGGTGTGGTGGTTTATGGATATGGCTCACGCACCAGTTACATGTACCCAGGCGGACTCGACCTCCGCTCGGTAGTCATCGCTCCTCCCCCGCCACCCAACTGAGTTGAGTGGCGCGACGAGTCCTGCGTTGGGTGGTTGCGATCGCGATGATCGGCGTGGGCATCGATCATTTTGCCGCGCCTGAGTTTTTCGTTCGCATCGTGCCGGACTGGCTACCTGCGCATCTCATGCTGGTGTGGATCAGCGGCTTTTTCGAGGCACTTGGTGGCTTGGGGCTCTTGGTGCCACGTGTGCAGCGCGCGGCATCGATTGGGCTTTGCGCGCTTTATGTTGCGGTCTTTCCGGCGAACATCAACATGGTCGTTCATCCTGAGCTTGGGCATGGGATCGCGACCTGGTTATTGTGGGCGCGTCTACCCTTGCAGATTGGGATCATTGCCCTCGTGTGGTGGGTTGGGAAGACTGACGACCCTAAGGCTAATGTGCAGGCCCGCGACGAGGCTTCGCATTCCAAAGTGTCAGCATGAGGACCGCTCCTACCGCAGCGAACGGAATGAGACAATAAGTCCAGATGCCCCAATGGTAGATGTCGAGCGCTGCGCCCAGACCAATTCCTGTCAGGCCTGCACCAACATATTGGATGCCATCCAAGAGTCCCGCCGCCGTGGCTGCGGCTTTACGCCCGCCGAAGTCCATCGATGCTGTCCCGCTGAGCATGCCGTGGACGCCGAAGATCCACACGCAGCAAAAGCCGATCATGAATGCCGCGAAGGTCTTGTCGTGAGCGATTCCCAAGACGAACAAACTGATGATTTGTCCGATGTAGAAAATGAACGCGACTGGTGCGCGGCGCGATTGGAAGAGGTAGTCGGACAAGAAACCGCATGAGAGCGCGCCGGCGATGCCACCCAAAGTAATGCCGGTAGACGCGAGGTTAAAGAGTGCGGTGCCTGGGTTGACCCCGTGGACCTCTTTGAGAAACTCAGGAAAGTAGAGCAACAATCCTTGGCGCACGAACCCCGTGCAGAACTCGGCGAGGGCGAGGCGCAGGATCACCGGATGCTTGAGCACATGCCCCACCACATCGAAAAACCCCGGCTCTTTGTCTTTGGCAGGGACCTGCGCGCTCTCGCGATACGAAGCTTCTTTTGCGGGCTGAGGCTCTGGCGCTTGTGAGGCTTGGACGTTCTCGTCGCCTGTGTCGAAGTCGGGGTGACCCGCGTCGCTTGGACGATCTCTGACCAAGAAGAAGTCGACGACCAACATGGTGCCAATCGCCGCCGCGGGGACGAAGTAGACGATCGCAAAGTTCGTGTGGTGCGCGCCGTGCAACCATCCACATA
>JAYVXK010000006.1:0-9287 GCA_043785265.1 Myxococcales bacterium
CATCGTGGGTGGACATCTCGGCGTCTTCGAGGGCAATGGCGGCGATCTTCGGATCGGCCTTTCGCTCCAATCGCTGCACGACGGCGAACGATGGGTGCATGCACCGCTCCGACTCGGCGTGTTCATCGAAGCGTCTCGTCCAGCGATCGATCGCGTCCTCGACAAGCACAGTAAACTGAGCGAGCTCGTCGACAACGAGTGGCTCCATTTGTTCCAACTCGACGCGACCGAGCGCGCTGTCTTCGCGCGCAGCAAGGGCGCATGGAACCCAGCACCGACGTGACGTGACGCGCTCCCAGATTGTGCTGTGCGCTGCATCTCGCGCCACCGGAAGAGCGCTCGCGCTACTCGTACATCACGTATTCAGGCACCGGTGAGAGCGCCATCACTTCCTTCGGTCCCATGAGTCGACCGCCGAAGCGCACGTCCTCGTCGAAGAACAGTTTGAAGCCCGCGTGTACCTCGGGCGCGAGGTGATCGACGAGGTAGTGGTACGTACCGATCTTGGCTCCTGTGAGCCCGAGCCCGTCGACGCTCTTGATGAGTACGACGCCTGGGTGGGCGACGAGCGCGGGCTCGTTTTTCAACACGTAGCCATTCATCTGGTGGAAGACCAACGCCTTCTCCGGCAGGTCGTTGTCGCGGACGAGATCGGCAAGGTACGCCCCGACGTCGTTGATGACCTCGCCCGTCGTCCGACCGTACACCGAGCCTGGCTTCTGATCGGGTTTCCACATGGCCCACTCGGGATCGAGTGCGATGCCCACGTCGGGCTCGCGCAGCCAGCGCTCGAACGACTTCACCTCGGTGAGGAAGTCGGAGTGCCCAGGCTGGATGTCGAGCAGTAGCAGCGCCTTCGCTTCGCGCGCCGCCTTGAGGTAGTCGTCGACCACCGATGCGGGCACGCGCCGACGCCACGCCTTGTCGAACCCGGCCGCGCCCATCACGACGACGGAGATGAGCTCGAACGCAGGCAGCACCTCGCGATCGCCACCGTAACTCTCCGCGAGCTTCATGAGATCTCTCGCGCGCGCCGACAGATTGCCTTGGAGCGCGCCGAGTTCCGGCGCACCAGGCGTGCCGCAATAGCCGACGAGACGATAATGCGGAAAGAGCGCCCGGCCTCCGCGGGGCAACTCGGGGAGCGGCACCGCGGGCTCGGTGGGAGCGATCTCGACGACGTCGGGCATGGCAGCGACTGCGACCATCGGCGAGGGCGCCGTCCGCGCAGAGGCCTGCGGCGGCGGCCGATTCACATGGGCGTTGGTCGCACAGCCCGCCAGCGCGAGACCTGCGACCAGAGCGAAGTGACGGACGCGCGCAAGATGGAGCAAGGACACGTCCCCATCTTGCCAAGGTTGCGCCGATGGGCCAAAAACCACGCGCCAGTGCGCCTACGCAAAGGATCTGGGCGGACCCATTCTCAGCCCCCGTCGGGCTCTTCGTCCGACCAGACGACGGTCTCTCGCTGCTCAAGGGAGAGGTCGATCTCCTGGGCGGAGCCGACAAGTGCCCCGCGCAGATCGGCACCCGCGAAAGTGCAACGGTCGAAGCTCGAGCCCCGGAGATCGCAGGAGGCGAGACACGCATCCGTGAAGTCGACGTCGACGAAGTCGTTCCAGCACAGCGTCGAGTTCCGCAGGTCCGTGTTGCGGAAGCGAGTGCGCACGATCTCCGAGCGACCGAAGAAGGTCCCTGGCAGCGTGAGGTTCGAGAGGTCGGCGTCTTCCACCCTCGTCCTGAAGAACGCGATGCCTGCCGCGTCATCGTCGAAGCGTGGGCGCGTGGCGGGTGCAGTGGTGGGCGCTTGACCGCGCTCGATCCAACCCTGGCGTTCCAGCTCGAAAACCGACTCTTCGTACGTCCTCCGCACACCTTGAGCCTACCTCAGTGAGAAAACGTCGCGGACCAAACAGGGTTTGGGCTCGACACGCGCGGTTCCGTTACGATCCCCGCCATGACCGGTCGCGTTCACGTACTGCACAGCGCACACATTCGAACTCTCGACGCTGCGGGACGCATCGCAGACGCGATCGCGTGGTGCGACGGGCAACTCATCGCGATCGGGACGCGCGAGGAGGTCACCCGCGCGGCCGGAGCGAACGCAACTTTGCACGACGCCGGAGGCGCCGCAGTGCTTCCAGGTTTCATCGACCCGCACCAGCACCCGAGTATCGTCGCGATCTACGACAAGCGCGTCGCCCTCGGGCCGCCTGCCGTCCGCGACATCGCCTCGCTGCAACGCACGCTCGCAGCTGCGTCCGCGAAACTCGCGCCCGGGCGCTGGCTAGTCGCGACCGGCTGGGACGAGAGCCAGCTTGCCGAGCATCGCGCGCCCACGCTTGCCGAACTCGACGACGCCGTACCGGATCGCCCGCTGATGGCGATGCACTACACATGTCACCGCGCGGCGGCGAACAGCGCGGCCCTCCAGCTCGCCGGGATCGATCGCCACACGCCCGATCCGTCTGGCGGGTTGATCACGCGGCGCGCTGGTGGAGAACCCGATGCCGTACTCATCGAGCGTGGGATGAGTCGCGTGGAATCGCTCGCACGCGCGAGCCAGACGGCACATGACGCCGAGACCTTTTTCGCGAACCTCGCAACGCACCACGGCGCACTCGTGGCAGCGGGCATCACGCGCGTCGTCGATGCCACGGTGCCGCCCGAACTCGTCGCGCTCTATTACATAGCGGCGGAGCGAGGGCTGCTCATTGTGCCGACCGTGATGATGCCCGTGTCCGCAAAGGGTTACCTCGAAGCGCCGTGGGATGCGCTCGAGGGGCCCGTCACCGGCGAAGAGCGCGGGCTGCTCACCGTGGGTCCCGTGAAGCTCGTGTTCGACGGTGCGCCTGGGTGCGCGATGTGCCTCGGGTGGTGGCAACTCGCAGGCGTGACGGTGCGCTCGTTCGCCGCGTCGGTATGGCACCGCTCGCTCGATCCATTGCGTACGGCGATGTCGGTCACACCGAGACTCGGTCGGTCGATCCGTACGGGGATCAACATCTACCAGCGCGAGGAAGCCCGCGACGTGGTGCGACGCGCCGTCGAACGCGGGTTTTCCCTCGCCACGCATGCAATCGGCAATGACGCGATCGACGTCGCGGTTTCGGCGTACGAAGCCGCCGGGCCGGGGCTCGGGCGCGCGGGCATCCCACGGATTGAACACGCTTCGTTTCTTGATCGAGAACTCGTCGCACGCATCGCAGGGTGCGGGGCCGCGGTGGTTACCCAGCCACACTTTCTGAGCCTCGAGGCGTTCGAGCACGCGTCGGCGATTCCGGGTCTACCAAACATGCCGCTGCGTTGGCTGCTCGACGCGAAAGTAAAACTCGCAGGCAGTTCGGATTATCCAGTCGCGGGATTCGATCCGCTCGACGGGATTCGCGCAGCGGTGACGCGACGCACACCGCGTGGGCGACTTGTCGAACCCGATCAAGCGATCGATCTCGAAGAGGCCATCGTGATGTACACACGCGCAGCCGCAGAGGTCAGTGGGTGCATCGACCGTTGCGGCACGCTGGAGAAGGGCAAACGCGCAGACGTCGTTGTCCTCGATGGGCCACTCGCGAACCCCAGTCACCTCGCGTCGGCGCGCGTGCGGGCCACGGTGATCAACGGCAAGCTGGTATTCGGAAGCCTCGCGGGCTGACTGTTTGGAAGTTGTGGCGCTCGAGCATTTACTTCCCGTCGGGACCGGCGTCGCAAGGCACGGGCTCCGGATAGCCATTGTCGATCCACTTTTGCAGGACTGACGCCTTCGAAGATACGTTGTGGATTGGTGGCGGCGGCATCTGGCCGATTGCGATGCGATGCACGCTCAGTTGCGCCTCGTTCATTGAGGAGGCATCCCTGCCGTGAGCCTTGAGGTCTCCGGGGGTCACCAGTGACATGGGCGCTCCTGCAGCGGGCGTACGGCCATGGCACCCCTGACAGTCCGAGACGAGAACCGCTTGAACGGCGGTCCACTCCGGAGCGCCGCAGAGTGCGATGCTCGTCGTGCCGGCCTCGTCATTGGATGGCGTGGCGCTCGACAGATAGCAACCGCCGACCGAGAGCAACAGGACCGCAAGACACATCGCAGGCATGGTGTGGAGGTTCATGCGAACTCCTATCGCACGCGGCGTGCCTGCATCGATTCTGCGAAAAACACGCTGAATTGGCGTCAAAAACACGGAGCGAATCGATCCCCGAGGATCGATCCGCTCCCGCGCGGGACGACGCTGCGACGCCAGCATATGCACTTGAATGCGAGACCATGGCTCTCACTTGAACGTCAGCGGAAACAATAGACTCTGAGCGACCCAACCCTGCTGCACCTTGGTCTTGGTCGTCTGCCATGCTCCCCAATAATATTGAACATTGGGTTTTGCGTTTCCGAGCTTGCCCAGAAAAGCGCCGTCCCACTGCGCGGTCGTCGAGGTGCCGAATCCATTGGTCCACGACGGATCATTTCCAGCGACGCGGGTCGAGGCGATCGACGCATCGGTCTGCGACCAACCTCCCACGATCGAGAATGTGAAGGTCAGGGGCGCGCTGGAGGTTGGAAGCGCGATGGTGGCACCAGGGATAGGCCTCATCAGCGCGTAGTCCGCGAGCGGATAGGCGACATCGAGAGGGTCGACCGTCACGTCGGATCCTCCCATGGTTGCGCCAGTACGAGCGATGCCAATCGATGGAGTCTTGAGCGGATCGGGATAGTCCGCTCGCAAGCCAAACGGATATCTGACGATCAGTCCCGTGAGGCCATCGGCCACTTGAAAGTCGAACGTGCCGTCCACGCGCGTCTCGGTAAAGTTGCCGGTTCCATGCTCGGAAATCACCCCGCCGTCTCCCAGCAGTTCGCCGACTTCGAGGTCCACTGGGTAGCAGGGCTGCGCGGCGCCTTGATAGGAGACCACCCCTTTGAGGTGGTGGGTCGCTGACAGCGAAGTCGATTGGGGCACAACGATCACCGAGTTCGATCGGGGGACGGGCGATCCGTTCGGAGAAGGCATGAAGGCTGGATTCTCGGGGTCTATGAGGTACTGCCCGTCTTTGGTCACGCCGTCGCTTCCACCGTGAGTGCGAAACACATAAGCGTAGGTGCCATCGGCGAGCGCAGCCTTTCCAGAGAACCGGCCCGTTCCGTCGCCGGTGAGTTGAACGAGCGGAGTCTTCCAATCTTTGCTCGTGTACACGTCGACTCCGGTGACGCCCGCCCACGCAGGTCGAAGGCAAAAGGAGGCCTCTCCGTTCTTGCCGCTCGGCGCGGCACACGGGTTTGGCTGCGGTGGAGGCGAACACTTGAACGGAAGTGATCCGTCGTTCGACAGGGCTCCCGCGTCCGATGTTGGCGAAGAGTCGCCACCATCGCTCGAAGCCCCATCGAATTGAGCCGCTCCGTCATCCGCCGGCACACCGAAGGGATTCGAGGCGGGGTCTGCCGAGCAAGCGACGACGGCGGACGACAACAACAGCACGGCCATGAGAGTTCGAATACGCATGGGTCCAACGCTGCAAGGCGCACGCCCTCTGCGGCGGCGGTGTTTCGGCCCGGAAACCGACCCGTGCACGGATCGAATCGATCCCCGCCTCGCCGCTTGGATCAGGGCGATCCGCGACTTGCGCTCGCGTCGACGAGTCGGCATCGATAGCGTAAGGTGGCTTGATGTCCGTGCGATGGAGTGCGATGGCGATCGCAGTGGGCTGCTTCACCGTTCTGGCGCTTGCGTGCTTCGTCGAAATCGGTGACGTACATATCGGATCGGACGGCAGTCTGACCGATGATGCGTCCGACGCCGAGCGGTTCGGGAACACCTCTTTCTCGCGTGACTGCATGGCACCCAACAATGTCGTGCTAGCTCAAACCGGTTCTCCGATTTCGGCGATGGCGGTGGACCAAAACAGCGTGTTTTTTGGGGTCAAGGTGGGTGGACAGGCCGATGGCGGTCTTGGGACCGGACGCATCGGTTCATTCTCCAAGCAAGCGGCCTTTGGTGCCGACGGCGGGCTCAGTCTGAAGAAGGCTCAAGATGGCGCTCCGGTGAACAACGATTTCCCGAACAGCATCATCCCCGACAAACTCGGCGGTGCTTTTTTCAGCGCGCCATCTACTCACTACATCGGGCACCTCTCGAACGACGGAGTGACCGCGACGCCCGTATATTCAGGCCTCCCCAGCTCGCCACTGTACTTGAGCGCTGATCCCCGCGACGCCACCAAACTCCTCTGGCTCGACGCTGCGGGGAGCATTTGGTCGGGATCGGCGGACGGCAAGACACCCGCGAGCGTGGTGATGGCCGCTCCAAAACTCGATGGCGGAAGTACCGACTTCGCTCACGGCTTCGTGGCCGATGCGTTCAACTTCTTTTTTGCGTACAGCACGGGCACGAGTTGCACCGGGGGGGTCATGCGAGCAGACCGTGACGCCGGCACCGAGTGTACGCTCGCGGCCAATGCGGCACCCGCTCAAATTGGAGTCGGAAACGGAAACGTCTATTGGACGAACTCAAATCCAAACTGTGGCGCGTCGAGCGTCCAATATGTCCCCAATCAATGCGCGTCGCTGAGGAGCTTGCTGCCAGGGGCCAGCAACCAGGCAGGTGGCACTTTGGTCGTTGATGCCCCGTTCATTTACTACACGGACCAGACGACAGGGAGCCAGTCGGTCTATTGGGCCTGCTCCAACGGGACACCAAACGGGACGCGTTCGCCTGTGGACGCTGGGGCTTCGAATCCGGTGGATTTGGCCTTCGACGACTCCGCAATCTATTCGGCTTGGTACAATACGATCTATGCGTCCACACGACCGTGTCCGTCGGCGTGCAAAGACGGTGGCTAGCTAAACTGGGTCGCGCGAGCGTGCCCTCAGCAGATTGAAATATCTGCGGGCGATGCCAGAGGCCTGGGCGGCTTTCGCGGTGTCGCCGCCGTGCGCTGCGAGGACGTGCTCGAGGTATCGCCTCTGAAAGACGTCGAGCACGCGATCTCGCGCGCGAGGAAACGCCAGGCCCAAGGCGATGACCTCCGCGATCACGTCGCCCGTCGAATCGTGGCTGCTCGCGGGAGACACGTTTTGCTTGGCTTCGTTCGCGAGATCGCCCAGCGCGAGAGTGCGCGCGACCGCGTTGCGCAATTCACGCACATTTCCCGGCCAAGGCTCGTGTTCCCATTTCAACAACAAGTCAGTAGGAGGGGCGGCTGGTGTGCCGCCGAGCTCGCGCCAAAAGTGTTTTGCCAAGAGCACCACGTCTCCGGTGCGCTGCCTCAGGGGAGGCAGCTCGATGCGCGCGACAGCGAGGCGATGAAACAGATCGTCACGAAACCGACCAGCGGCAACTTCGACATCGAGGTTGCGCCGCGTCGCCGACAGAAGTCGCACGTCGACGCGAATGGGACGATCGCCGCCGATGCGCCGAATCTCGCCTCTCTCAACCGCGCGCAGGAGCTTGGGCTGCAACGCAAGATCGAGGTCGCCGATCTCGTCGATGAGTAGAGTTCCGCCGGACGCGAGTTCGAAGACGCCTTTTCTCGTGGCGATCGCTCCAGTGAACGCGCCGCGCTCGTGCCCAAACAGCTCGGCTTCCGCCAAACTGGGTGGCACGGCCGTGCAATCGAATACGACATAAGGTCCCTTGCTGCGCGGTCCCATCTCGTGGATGGCCTCAGCCAAGGCCTCTTTGCCAGTGCCCGTTTCGCCTTCGATCACGACAGGCACGTTGGCGGCGCTCAGCTTTTCGCACAACGGAAACAGACGTCGCATTTCGGGGCTCGCGCCCAGCATTCTCCCGAACGCATTGGCGACTGATGGCGTTCTGGTGGGAGCGCCTACGGACACTCTCAGCGCGCTCTGCCCGACGCGAATGACTTCGTCGCCCGTGAGCCAAACGTCGAGGACCGATAGACCATCCACCAGGGTGCCGTTGGTCGATCCCAAATCAGTCAACCGCAAACGTTTGCCGACGACATCGAGCGCTGCGTGGCGACGCGACACCGCGCGGTCGCCGAGCCGTATGTCGCACGCCGGACCCTCGCCCAACAGCACACGCTGCGGCTGCGAACCGTCGACCACGAATTGCTGGTTCTTCGCTGGTCCTTCGATGGTCTCGAGCACGAAGGTGCAGTTGTCTCCGTCTCGATCTACCCGCAACGTGTGAACCGTGGGGAGATCGTCTTCGGACACGAGTCGATGTTACACCACGGTGCTCTGCGTGTGTCACACGTCGGACAACACGCAGGCGGCAAACCGCTCGCGCTGACAACGCGCGACAGGTATTCTTTGCCGTTGAATGACCGTGCTGAGCGAAGATCGAATCTCCATCGTGCCGCAGAAGGTTGGCCGGTACGAGCTCCTCGTTCCGATCGCCAGCGGGGGAATGGCGACGGTCTACCTCGCGCGCAAACAATCCGGGCACGGGTTTGATCGTCTCGTTGCGCTCAAGCAAACCCACGCGCACCTCCGAGAGCAGCCCGAGTGGATCGCGGAGCTCATCGAAGAGGCGAAGCTCGCGTCGCGCATCGTCCACCCGAACGTGGTCCAGGTGCTCGACGTCGACGACGACGCGATGGGTGTGTTCCTCGTCATGCAATATGTCGAGGGTGACACGCTGAGCGGTTTGATGCGGCACGCTCTCAAGCAGGGCACGCGCGTACCAATCGGAGTCGCCATCCGTGTGCTCACGGACGCCTTCGCAGGGCTCCACGCCGCACACGAATTGCGCAACGAGCATGGCGAGCAGGTAAGCGTCGTGCATCGAGATTTCAGCCCTCAAAACGTCCTCGTGGGGATCGATGGCGTCGCGAGGCTCACGGACTTTGGGATCGCGAAGGCGGCGGATCGCGTCGGCTCTACGCGAACAGGAACCATCAAGGGCAAGTTCGGTTACATGTCGCCCGAGCAGGTTCGCGACGAGCCACTCGATCCGCGCTCGGACGTATTCAGCGCCGGGGTCGTGGCCTGGGAGTTGTTGGGGGGGCGTCGCCTGCACCCATCGGGTGACCAGACTTCCACGTTGCTCAAGATCGCGACCACCGTGGCGCCGCGCCTGTCCACCGCGGTTGCGTTCATCTCGCCCGAAATCGAGCAAGCGGTCGCCTCAGCGCTCACGCTGAAGAGACAAGAGCGGTATGCGAGCGCCGAGCAATTCCGACAAGCTCTCTTGACCGCGTTTTCACGCGAGGGCGAACTCCCAAGCCTCGCAGAGGTCGGCGCCTACGTCAGAACGGTCGCCGGTCCGAAGCTCGCTGAGCGGAGAAAGCTGTGCGACGAAGTGGTTGCGTTGCGATCGCGCATGTCGCATGCAGCC
>JAYVXK010000007.1:0-2840 GCA_043785265.1 Myxococcales bacterium
GCCCAGCCTTATGGAGGCTATGCGCCGATGATGCTCGCGCCGCCGCGGCATCCGCTTTCCAATGCGACTCCGATCGCAAGCGCGAATACCTCGCCGAGCGCAAAGGCTCGCGGGCCGCACTGGACGCTTTGGGGAGCGATGGGACTCGGTGTGTGTCTGGTGTTGGCGGTCCTTGCAGGCTTCGCCACGAGTGGTCCTGCAGACGTGTCGTCTCCGACTTCCTATGACATTGCGGTCCAGACTTATGGAAAATACATGTCGTCCGCGCCCACTCTCTCCTCGGCCGACGTGGCTGGGGCTCTGCGCAAGCAAGACTTCTCGGCGTGTGCACGCACCTCGGACGTCGACGCAAGCCACGACTCGAGTGCGGTCTGGATCAGCGTCAAGCTCGTCATCGTGAAGGGCCGCGTCGCAGGAGCAACCGCAGTGGTCGATCCAGGCGCCGACTCCAAGCTCGACATCGCGCGCGTCGGAACATGCGTCGAGCAAGTCCTCGGCAACATGACCCAGGCATGGCAGTCGAACGAGGTCGGCAAGTACGAGGTATGGTTCGTCGCGCGCCGTGGAACGATCGATTGGCCGGGCTACTGACTACTTGACGAGGGTCTTGACGAAGTCAGTCTCACGACTCGAATCCACGTCGCCGCTCACACTCGCCGACGGCGTACCGCCTCCATAACTGGTCCCAGTCACGTACTCGGGACAGCTGCCCCACGCCTGAAGTGTTTGCTCTTTGACGAGCTTGCCCGTGCGACGATCGAAGACTTTCATGTTTTCGTCGTTGAGCGACAGGGTGGCGTAGAAGTTCTGCCCGTCGTAGTTCTGGTAGGGGCCGCACGATCCCCCGGAGCGCGGCTTGTACTCTCGAAACACCACGAGATCGACGTCGCGGACGAGCCCCGGCTTGCCAACATAGACTGGGTAGCCCGTAGCGAGCAGAGCGGTCTTGGGAGAGGCTGGTGCTTTGTCGTTGGGGCCGAAGGTGACTGGGCCCGTCTTGGCGCCCTCGAACAGATGGCTGATCGCCGGCGCATAGCTGGCACCACTGAGGACGATGGAGTCCTGCACGCTCTGACCATCGCATGTGACCTTCGCCGGCAGGGTGAGCGGTGATGTTTTGGTCGCGTCGAGAGCGTCGGGCAACTTGGCGTCGAGAATTTTGTCTCGCAGATTGATCGTCAGACTGGGCTTGTTCGAGTCGGGGGGGGCATACGCGTAAGAATTGTCTTTGGAGAACTTCGGGAGCCTGACTGGAACGAGCAACGACTCACCCGCGACCTCGACGATGCAGCCTGGGGGAGCGTCAACGGCAGCCTCGATCCCGCCTTCGTTGTCGAATTTCAGCGCATGCGGTCCCGCGCAGAACGCGCCTGCGCAAGAGGGAAGGTCGCCGATGTCATAGGCGTTGACCGTCCCGAGCTTGAGCGACGGAACGATGGAAGGTCTGACGAAGTCGACCCACGCGAACCCATGCCGTGGTTTGCTGCCTTTGCTGGTGACTTCGACACGAATGGAGTGCTGCCCCGGTGGGATTTGCGCCGCGCTGATCGAGAAGTCCGCCGCACCCGAGTAATCGGTGTCATCGGTAGTACCGAGGATCGAAACGGTGGACTCATCGAGAGTCGAAACATGGATACGAAGCACGTCATCCGTGATCGTGGGCTCAGCATGAACATAGAGCGGTCGCTTCTTACAACCGACCAGGCAGAGCAAGAGTGTAGCGAGCGCAAGAGTGCGGAGCTTCACGGCGCGCCGAGCGTACCATGACCCTGGCACACGCGGACAACGCGACCTCGCACTTGCTCGGCGATTCACCTCCCTGGAACGGAATGTCGCGCGTCTCGGATCGCTCAAAAAAACAGCTATGCTCTCCCCGAGCATGCCGCCGTCGATCACCGAGGAGCCCGTCATCGACGTCGCAACACCCCTGCAGTCCGGCACCGTCGGCACTGAACCCCCCGTGCCGTCCGATGTCGTCCTCCGACGCGGCGCGATCGAAGCGGAGCGCAGAAACCTCTTGCTCCAGGTGCCGATGCCCACGGCGCTGCTGACCGGCCCGCAGCACGTCTTCGAACTCGCGAACTCGCTGTACCGCGAGATGATCGGCAACCGGGACGTCGTCGGCAAGACGTGGCTCCAAGTGTTTCCGGAGCTCGAGGGGTCGGCCTTCCCCGCCATCCTCGATCGCGTCTACGAAACGGGAGAGTCCTTCGTGTCTCCCGAATCTCTCGTCCCCCTCGATCGCAACGGGGACGGCAAGCCCGAGGACTGCTTCTTTAGGTTCAGTCTCCACCCACTCCGCGACGCTGAATCTCGCGTCTACGGGATGATCGCGGCCGCGGTCGACATCACCGAGCAGGTCAACACGCGTCGCGCTCTCGAAATTGCTTTGTCCGATCGCGAACGCCTTCTCCGAGAAGTGGAGGCAGGTCGACAGCGCTTGCATGGTCTGTTCGAGAACGCGCCCGCCTTCGTCTGCATTTTGCGCGGGCCCGACCACGTGTTCGAGTTGGTCAATCCGCTCTTTCAGCGTTTGGTGGGCAAGGCCCGGCCGCTCGTCGGTCTCGCCGCGAGAGACGGATTGCCCGAGATGGTCGACCAGGGTTTCATCGGACTCTTGGATGGCGTCTATCGAACAGGCGAGGCGTTCATCGGACGCGAGGTCAAAGTCCGCCTCGATCTCCTCGGCGACGGCGTCCTACAAGAAGCGTTCGTGACCTTCGTCTACCAACCCATGCGCAACGACCAGGGCCAAATCGAAGGCATCGATGTGTTCGGGTTCGAGGTCACAGACCACGTTCGTACTCGTCAGAAGGCCGAAGGGCTCGCCGAGACGCTGC
>JAYVXK010000008.1:0-2838 GCA_043785265.1 Myxococcales bacterium
GTCTCGATGGCGATCGCGACGGTCTCCAGATCGCGCATCTCACCGACGAGCACGATGTCTGGATCTTCGCGCAGCGCGGCGCGCAGAGCATTCTTGAAGCTATGTGTGTGCTGGCCAATCTCGCGTTGGTTGACCAAACACTTGATGTTCTTGTGAACGAACTCGACAGGGTCTTCGATCGTGATGATGTGATCGCTGCGGTTCTTGTTGATGAAGTCGACCATGCCCGCCAGCGTCGTGCTCTTGCCCGATCCGGTGGGCCCAGTGACCACGACCAGACCCTTCGACAGCCAACACAAATCCAACACCGCTTGCGGCAAACCCAGTTTTTCAGCCGGAATGATGTCGATCGGGATTTGCCGCATGACCGAACCGACGCCGTTGCGATCTCGAAACGCATTCACACGGAAGCGCGCGAGGCCTGTCACTTCGTAGGCGAAGTCTGCGTCGTTCTTTTCGGCAAAGTCGCGCGCAGCTTTCTCGCTGAAGATCGGACGGAGCAGATCCGCGATCGCGTCGCTCGTGAGCGCGTCCCGGTCGCGAAGAAAGAGCACCTCGCCATGCACGCGAAGAACAGGAACGGCACCAGACGAGAGATGCAAGTCTGACGCTTGGCGTCCGATCATGTCGTGAAGGAGTTCGTCGATGGCGTTGCCTTTGCCGGTCGACGCGCGGCGGGGAGGAGGTGGTGGCACGCTCGCGAAGGCTCCGCGCTCTTCGGGGGGCTCGTGCACACTCGCCGTGCGACGCATGGTGATCCCGAGCGACCCGTTCACCAGACTGAAAGTGATCTCGATGTTCTCTCCGCCACGCTCCAAGCGGACTGTCTTCGGTGACTGACGAACGGCCAGGATTTCGTCGGGTTTGAGGACTTCGCTCGCGAGCGCTTGCACGCTTGGCGACTGCACGGGTTCACGTCCGATGTCCTGTCGACGACCTGCGCGATTGACGTAGATGCGCTCGCCCACGACGATTCGCAGTTCGTCGCTGTCGGTTTTTCGTAGCGCCTCGATGAGGGGGTCGAGCCTGGACATGAATCTCCTTCAAACTAGAGCGAGAGCGAAACGACATGATGCTTGTTCACATAAAGAACGCCGTCGTTGACCTCGACCGCGAAGAAGTCATCGGGCTCGTTGAGAGTGTCGCTCAAGCGCTCGTGACCCTCGCGGTCGATATGCAAGAGCACGCCGTCGATCTCGGTGCCATTGTCGAAACGAACGCGCACGAGATCGATCGCCGGCATCGTCGCGCTCTCTCGACGCGACACGAGCGGCGAGTCTGCGGCCACGCGCACGTGTATGACCGCGCGCCGACGAATCAACGCCGAGTGGCCGCTCTTTCGCTTGATGGCGAAGAAGCGCCGATCGGAATTCAAGAACTCGTCGAGCGTTTCGACGCCGGAGTGTTTCGACGACGAATTCGCGAGATAAATCGTGACCTCTTCTTCGTCACCGGACGAGAGCAACAACGTCACAGGCTGCGGCAGCGTGGGCACATGGAGCTGCGACATGATCGGCCAGTCTACTATGCGGAGACGGGTTCTTCGGGCAGAAAACTAATGCCCACAAGAATGACTGAATGGTCATTCATTCTTGACGCAACGCGCGGTCGGCCACAAGATCCCTCGTCGACGACTCTTTTCGCCGAACGATTTCGTCAAGGAGATCTCCGTGACCAAGCCCATTCAAGCCATCAATCGCTACAAGGCAGACTTGCGCGAGTATCACTTTTTGCTCTTCGAGCAGTTTGGTCTCGGCGCGTTGCTTGGCAAAGCGCCCTTCGAGTCTTGGGGCGAGGACGAAGTGAACACCGCCATCTCGGAGTGCTACCGCTGGACGCGCGAAGTGACCGGACCCATCAACGCACCCGCAGACGCAGAAGGCTGCAAAGTCGAGGGCGGCCGAGTGATCACTCCAAA
This sequence comes from Myxococcales bacterium, assembly GCA_043785265.1. Lineage (GTDB taxonomy): Bacteria > Myxococcota_A > Polyangia > Polyangiales > Polyangiaceae > JANYHY01. The sequence goes on from JAYVXK010000008.1 coordinate 1,919, forward strand.
GGGTTTCAAAGAGGCGTGGAAGAGCCTCTACGAAGCGGGTTGGAAATCGATCGGCGTCAATCCAGACCACGGCGGCGCGGGCTCACCTCACTCCGTGCAGATCATCGTCGAAGAGATGCTCAGCGGCGCCAACACGGCGTTCAACATGTATCCAGGCCTCGCGTTTGGCGCGTCCGAGGTCATCGCGTCGTTTGGGACAGCCGAGCAAAAACACTTGTATTGCTCACGCATGTTTGGCGGGCAGTGGGGCGGCACGATGTGCCTGACGGAGTCGCACGCAGGCAGCGACGTTGGATCGGCCAAAACCACCGCGAAGAAAAACCCGGACGGCACCTATTCGATCAAAGGCACGAAGATCTACATTTCGGGTGGCGATCACGATCTGGCCTCCAACATCATCCATCTGGTCCTCGCGCGCGTCGACGGCGCTCCCGCAGGCACCAAGGGACTGACTCTGTTCATCGTGCCGAAGGTGCGCATCAACGCAGATGGCTCACTCGGCAAAGACAATGACGTCACGGTGGCTGCGATCGAGCACAAGATGGGCATCAACGGATCTGCCACCTGCGTGTTGAACTTCGGCGACGCCGATGGATGCATCGGCATTCCCGTGGGTGGCGACACCGAATTGAACAAAGGCATGCCGCAGATGTTCAAGATGATGAACGGCGCGCGCATCGCGGTCGGTGTGCAAGGCATCGGCGTGGCCTCGAGCGCATTTTTGAATGCCCTCGAATACGCTCGCGATCGCAAACAAGGCGCGAGCATCACCCACTGGAAAGACGCCACTGCGCCGCGCGTGTCCATCCTCGAGCACGCAGACGTGCGTCGCATGTTGCTCGACATGAAATCACGCGTCGAAGGCATTCGCGCGCTCGTCATCAAACTCACGAGCCACCTCGACGAGATTCGCGCCAGCA
>JAYVXK010000009.1:0-2837 GCA_043785265.1 Myxococcales bacterium
CTATTTTTTGGGTGGATTGACGACGCGTTCGCGCAAACTCCAGGCTCGACCATCATGGCGACGTGGTGTCTGTCGCCGACCACGACCGAACACGATGAAACTCGTTGGTCGGGCAAACCAGACGCATTCGACGTGCTGCGAGAGACGTTCAAAGACGCGCTGTTCGAGCGCTCGACTCTCGACGATCTGTTCGTGGACTTCGGCGTCGCTCGCGCGTTCGTAGGCAGCGCGTCGGACGAAACACACTTCGTCGAGTCACGCGGGTTTGGTGACGCGGCCAAAGTCTCTCTCGCGTGGGACATCCCCTGGCCCGACAAGGCGCGACGCCTCACGTCTCCAACTGGCATCGCCCCAACAGGCAGCACGTTTTTGCTCATTCACCGCGAGGGCGCAAAACCAGGCTCGCAGCTACGCATCGAAGCCGACTGGGAAGAATTGATGAAGCTGCGCTGGGTCGCCGTGAAGCTCGACGCACGCGGACAAGAACTCGCTCGCATCCCGATCGTCGCCGCTGGCAAGACGACGCACGGTGCGCTCTCACTGGGTGAACTCGATGGGACCGCCAACGTGCTTCTTGTGGGAACCAACGCGGGCGAGTGGACGGATCCGTTTGATCCGGATGACGCACCGTGGGAGCCGCACGGGTGGATGATCACTGTCGCATCGGAGTGAAGATTCCCGTCCCCGTCCCCGTCCCCGCTCCCGTCCCTTATCCTTAGCCTAAGTGTTCACTTCCTAGACCTAAGGAGTCCTCTTCGGGCCGCTCCCGAGTCCCAGCCTCCGGCTCCTCCCCGCAAGGCGGCGAAGCCGACTTCCGGGGGAGGACGCACGACCGGACCGCTCGGGCGGGCGGGGCCCCACTCCCCCCTATGCGTCGTCCCTCAGATGCTCACGTACGAACGGCGCCATCACATCACACAAAGCTTTAGGCTCCTCGACCGCCGACAGATGTCCCGCATGATCGATGACCTCCAAGCGGGCACCGCGAATGCCTCGAGCGATCGTCTCCGAACGCGCGACTGGAGTGGCCTTGTCCTCACGGCCACACACAACCAGCGTCGGTGTGTCGATGCGCGCGAGTTGATCGGTGATGTCTTCTCTTCCAAAGATCGCGCGTGCGGCGTGTGCGACGCCCAGTCGCGAGTATCCGTTCACGTCGAGAAAGAATCGCTCCACGATTTCTTTTCGCTCGCGCAGTGTTCGCGGGCCAAACATGATCGGCGCGATTTGTTTCTCCATGAGCCAACGCGGCACGCCCGCTCGACGAAAAAGCGACACCATCGCCCTGTATTTGAGCCGTTTTGCGGCTTCTTCGGCGTTGGCGTTGGTGTCGATGAGCACCATCGCGAGCATGCGTTCTGGAGCAGCGAGCGCGAGGCGCATCGCGAGCATGCCGCCCCATGACAGACCTGCCATCACGATCGGACCTTTTGCGATCACATCGAGCGCATCGACCAGCGCGCGTGTGTTGTCGTCGAGCGTGAAGCGTGGTGACGGTTCGCTCTTGCCATGACCTGGGCCATCGATGACGACGACTCTACCGAGTTCAGCGAGCGCCGCGAGTTGTCCGTCCCACATGCCGCCGTCGCACAAGAACGAATGCCACAAGACGATCGTGGCATCCGTTTCACGATGCTTGGACCCGCGGTCCTCGTAGAACCACCGTCCGAGCCGCGTTGAGACGTACATGGATGGTCAGGCGTCCAAGCGAAAGGTCACGGAAATATTTCGCGCTCTTTGTAGACAGACTCGATGCGCTGCAGCGCGAGAGCATACGAAGCGATGCGGCGATCGACCTTGCGTTGCCGCGCGAAGTCGTCGACCGACTTGTAGACACGCTTCATGGCGCGCTCGAGTTTGTCGTCGACCTCGTCGAGCGTCCAGGTCTCGGAGCGCTTGTTTTGCACCCATTCGTAGTAGCTGACCGTGACGCCGCCGGAGTTCGCGAGCACGTCGGGGAGGATGTCGATGCCGCGGTCGAGCAAGATGCGCTCGCCCTCGGGAGTGGTCGGACCGTTTGCGCCTTCGACGATCACCTTCGCTTGGATCGCGCGTGCTTCGGATTCGCCGATTTGATTTTCGAGAGCGCTCGGCGCGCAGATGTCTGCCTTCATGGCCCAGAACTCTTCGCGCGTGATCGACTTGCCACCGGGATAGCCCCCGATGCTGCCGTGCTGCAAAACGTAGTCTTGTAGCTTGTGCGCGTTGAAGCCCTCGGGGTTGTACAGATACCCAGAGTGATCGCCGACTGCGATCGTGGAGACGCCGAGCTTGCTCAGCAACACAGCGAAGTGCGAGCCGACGTTGCCAAAGCCTTGGACGGTCATCGTCGAGCCTTCGAGGTTGAAGCCTCTGTCTTTTGCCCATTCGGTGAGGCAGTGCACCATGCCTTGACCCGTGGCCTTGGTGCGCCCGAGCGTGCCGCCGCTGGCGACAGGCTTGCCCGTGACGACCCCTTTTACGCCCTGCTTTTGGCTCGAACCCACCATGTTCGAATAAGTGTCCATCATCCACGCCATCGTCTGGCTGTTGGTGCCCATGTCAGGCGCGGGGATGTCGTACTCGGGTCCGATGTTCTCACCGAGCGCGTGCGTGAAGCGACGCGTGATGCGTTGCAGTTCGCCTTTGGTGACACTGCGCGGGTCGAACTTGATGCCGCCTTTTCCGCCGCCGTAAGGCAGTCCCATGAGACTGCCTTTCCAGGTCATCATCGTCGCGAGCGCTTTGACCTCGTCGAGTGTGACCATCGCCGCATAACGAATGCCGCCCTTGAACGGGCCGAGCAAATTGTTGTGCTGAACGCGGTAGCCCTTGAACAAGCGCACTTCGCCGTTGTC
>JAYVXK010000010.1:0-2835 GCA_043785265.1 Myxococcales bacterium
CGATCCTGCGCGGGCACGTCGAAAAGAGTTGGAGAAAGATCCGGCACACGTCGAAAGCGTGCTGAAAGCAGGCGCAGAACGAGCTCGCGCGACCGCAGCGCCGATCATCGAGAAGTGTCGCAAAGCGGTCGGAACGCGTTGATCGAGAGGGGTCGCCCTCTACTTGCGTATTGGCGGAAGTGGTTTGCCCGGCGCGTATTGCTTCGGCCATGGGACATCCACGCCCTGCTCGGCCGCTGCGTGCAACGTGAAGTACGGATCGGCAAGATGGGGTCGCGCGAGTGCACAGAGGTCGGCTCGGCCTGCCGCGAGGATGGTGTTGATTTGATCGCCGGTCGAGATGTTGCCTACTGCGATGGTCGGCACCTTGGCTTCGTGACGAATCCGATCCGAAAAACGCGTTTGCCACATGCGACCAAAAATCGGCTTGGCGTCTGGTGTGGTTTGCCCAGTCGATACATGGATGATGTCCGCGCCGCCGTCGTGCAACAACCTGGCGAGCGCCACTGACTCTTCTTCGCTCGTGCCGCCGTCTTGCCAGTCGACTGCCGAAATGCGCACGCTGATCGGTTTGGATACCGGCCACTTCGAGCGCACGGCCGCAAGCACTTCGAGCGGGAATGTGGCTCGTTTTGCGAGGCTCCCGCCATAGCCGTCCGTGCGCGCATTGGTCAGCGGGGAGATGAAGCTGGCAAGCAAGTAGCCATGCGCCATGTGAATCTCGATCATGTCGAAACCCGCAACGTGGGCTCGCTCGGTAGCCGCCGCATAGTGAGCGATGACCTCGTCCATGTCCGAGCGGTCGAGTTCTTTGGGAACCTGACTCTCTGGATAATAGGCAATCGGCGAAGCACTCACGATGGGCCAAGCGCCGACCTCCAATGGCTTATCCATCCCGTCCCACATCAACTTGGTCGAACCCTTGCGACCTGCATGTCCGAGCTGCATCGCGATCTTCACTCGTGAGTGCGCGTGCGCATAGGAGACGATGCGCTTCCACGCGGCCGCCTGCGTGTCGTTCCACAAGCCGGTGCAGCCAGGAGTGATGCGTGCATCGGGCGAGACGACGGTCATCTCTGTGAAGAGCAGTCCCGCGCCACCCGTCGCTCGCGATCCGTAGTGCACGAAGTGAAAGTCATTGGGCATGCCATCGGTCGCCGAATACGTGCACATCGGGGAGACCACCACGCGATTGTCCACCGTCATGTCTTTGAGCGAAAAAGGCGTAAACATGGGCGGTCGCGTGAGATCGGTGTGGCCGCGCTTTCGGTTGAAGTCGGCCGTCACGCGCTCCACCAACTGTGGATCTCGCAACTTCAGATTGTCGAAGGTGATGCGTTTGCTTCGAGTCATCAAGTTGAAGCTGAGTTCGAGTGGCGACTGCACACCGAAGTACCGCTTCACGTTTTCGAACAGCATCAAACTGTCCTGCGCCGCTCGCTGCGTGCGAGCCGAGATGTCTTTGCGTTCGAGTTCGTAGGCGGTGAGCGCGTCGTCCAGCCGAGAGTTGTCCCGCAGCGCCTTGTCGAGAGCGATGGCGTCTTCCATGGCGAGCTTGGTGCCTGAGCCGATCGAAAAGTGAGCCGTCCGCGCGGCGTCGCCCATCAATACTACGTTATCAAAATGCCAATGAGCATTGCTGATCGTAGGGAAATTACGCCACTCGCTCTTGTTGGTGAGGAGCTTGTGACCGTGGAGCTGATTGGCAAATAGCTTTTCGAAGTAGGCGACGGTCTGTTCGATGGTCGTCTTGTCGAGTCCTGCTGCGCACCAACTGTCTTCGTCGCACTCGACGATGAAAGTCGAGTGGTCAGCGTCGAACGGGTAGCCGTGTACCTGAAAGACACCATGCTCGTTCTTCGCGAAGATGAACGTGAACGCGTCGAAGCGAATGTCGGTGCCCAACCAGATGAACTTGGACTTGCGAACATCGATCGTGGTCGCGAAGCGGTCTTGATAGAGCGCACGTACCTTGCTGTTCACGCCGTCAGCGCCAATCAGCAAGTCAGCCTGTTTGATGAGGGATTCGACGTCGGCCTCGTGCTCGAACACGAGTCGCACGCCGAGATCTTCGCAACGATGTTGCAAAATGTTGAGCAACTCCTTGCGCGCAATTCCCGCGAACCCGTGTCCGGTCGACCGGATGCGCTCACCTTCATAGTAAACGTCGATGTCCGTCCAATGAGCGAAACGCGATGTGATCAGATCGTGCGACGTCTTGTCTGCTGACTCGAACTGCGCGAGCGTTTCGTCCGAGAAGACAACGCCCCAGCCGAAAGTTTGATAAGGCAGATTGCGTTCATAAAGAACGATGTCGTCCTCTGGGTGAGACTTCTTCCGGAGGATGGCGAAGTAAAGTGCGGCAGGGCCACCGCCGACGCTCACGATGCGCATGCGCGGGTCTTACTACGCTCTGCCGTACACGGGAATCGCTGCGCCCGACACGTCGCGCGATTCATCGGACAACAGAAACGCGACGACAGCCGACGCACTCTCGAGCGAGACCCAACGCGTCGGATCGATTTCGGGCATGTTTTTGCGGTTCGCGGGCGTGTCCATCGTGCTGAAGAGCACCGCGTTGATCCGCACGCCATGCTCGATCACTTCGGCTGCAGTTGCTCGAGCGAGTGCCACAGCAGCAGACTTGCCGGCCGTGTACGCCGCCGCGTTTGCGCCCGTCCACGGTCGCTCGACATTGCGAGATCCGATCACGACAATGCTCCCAGACTTGCGTTTTACCATTCCAGGCAAGAGCGCGCGTAGTGCCCAATGCACAGTCTCGACATTCGACTCCATCATGGCGCGGTATTCGTCCACGCTCTCGGCGATGGGCGT
>JAYVXK010000011.1:0-9224 GCA_043785265.1 Myxococcales bacterium
AGAGAGGAGCACAGGAGAGGAAGAGCTTCTTGCTGTCATCCTGAGCGCAGCGAAGGAGCCCCTGAGTGAAGAGAGTGGAGGTGGTCTACAAAACGACGATGCCTCCAGCGTTTCGCCGGAGGCATGTCGTGGGCTGTTTTGTGGGGACTGGGCGAGGAGAGTGTTGACGGACGCCTTGCCCTTGTCGGTCATTTCACCATCAGTGTGCTCGCGCCATTGCTGGCAACGATTGCACCATGGGTGACTTCACCGTGAATGTGCGCCTTCTGATCTGGACCCATGGTGTGTCGCGCCTCGCGTGTTGCGCGCTGCTTGATCACAGCTTGGGCTTTTGCTTCGGCGCTCTTCTTCGCAGCACGACGGGGCGCGAAACCGAACTCGTTGTACTCGGTGCTGTCCTGTCCCGCCGCAACTGCGACGGTTGATTTGAGCGCGTCGTACATCGCGTTGGCTTCGGCTTCCGCGTGCTGTTGCTCTTTGAGCGCTGAGTGAGCCGAAGCTCGTGCAGCGTCGAGAGCGTCGACGGCGTCGAGTGCGCGTTGAAAGACTGCTTGGAGAGTCTTTCCCGTGTGCGTGACACCGTTCACGATGATGGTCCGCTTCGCGAAGTACTTGCCGATGGCGGCGAGGACTTTGCGATCACGGGCCTGTCTGTGAGATTTACTCGTATTCATTTTCTGATCCTCCTTTCTCAAGAGCGTCGTCGCGCGAGAGCGGGCACCGTTGCCCGTGGTGTCGTTCGAGTTCTGCCTTGTGATGGCCTATCGGCCGGGCGCGGAGGTTGTTGCGTACTTTGTTGAAAAAAGATTCGAGGCGCGGGACGAGGCTGATTTCGTGGGTGTGCGTAGCGGATGGGAAGGCGCTGGGCGTGTTGTTGGGTGAGATCTCGGCATGTCCGTCGCGGAGATCGCGATCATCGTGCGAGACGGGTGGTCGTCTCTGGCGGACGGAGGGATCCTCGCTGCGAGACGAGGGGATCATCTTGGCGGACGGGTGGTCGTCTCTGTGAGACAGGCCGCCGTCTCTGGTGGACGGGGGGATCATCCCGGCAGATGAGTGGCCGTCTTTCTCGGAGGGAGAGATCTTCGTGCTGGATGGAGGGATCAGCTTGGTCAGACGGGTCGATCGTCTTGTCAGATAGGGCGATCGTCTCTGGCGGACGGGGTGATCATCCAGCCAGGATTGTGCGACTGTGCGACCGGTCCCCTTCGACTACCCAAGCTGGAACGCGACGGCCGCTCCCGTGATGGTAGATGCCCTGAACTGCGCGTTGCCAATGTGCAGACCGTCGACGTCGTCGTACAGGTTGATACCGATTGCCCGAAGGTCCGCTCGAAGACTCATGACGTCGGCTTCGAGTTCCGTCGCGATGACAAGTGGCGACTCGTTCCAGAAGATGGCCACACTGCTCGCACTCTTAATAACTCTTACCTCGATCGACGACCTCGGATCTCGTTCGTTGTCGACCACGAAAACGCTTCGCCTGGACGGCAGACTGGCGGGGGTGACGAGCGTGACGCGCAAGGGGTTAGATTGCACGCTAAGAACTGGCTGGACACCAAGCGCGACGAGAGAGCCACAGTCGACGAAGTGATTCGTCCCAAACGCGACGTCGTCACGCTGCAACCTTCCAGTCGGCAATGAGAACGGGCGCTATTGGTGCAGCAGTCGGCGGAGCTGTCGCAGGAACTTCCACGAAGAACTCACTCATGACAGGAAGGCGCACGCCGTAGACCACGCCTTGCGCGATGATGCGGCGATTCAAAAATGCCCGCTCCTCATCGGTCAAGCCGTACCAGATGGGATCGAGCGCGTCTCGCAGCGCATCTGCAATCGGATCATTGACATCGTCGAGTGCGCGCATCGTGCGCTCGAGATCAAGATAGGCGTCGAGGCGCACGCTCATGGCCAGACCTGACGCCAATGGGGCCGAGTTTTTCCAGCGCGACCTCGTACGCACGTAATTCGAGCGGGTGCGCCGGCTCGACGAGCGCGTGAAGCAGCGGCGCCTTCGGATCTGGTCTCATCACAAGCCCGACACCGCGGACGTGTTCGAACGCGACGGCGTAGACGCAATCACCAGGGTCGTTGCCCATGCCGCGCGGACGTCGAACGGGCGTTCGGCCCGACGGACGGAAGCCCATCCTCTGCGGGGGTCATTGCACGAAAGATCACGACGCTCAGTATAGAACCCATCAGACTTCTTGTCGTCACGGAAGGAGTCTCGTCGCTTCCCACAAGTCGTTGGGCCTGTGCGCATGCGAAAGAGGCTACGATCTCTGTCTCGACTCCTTGTGTTCCCAAAGCGGGTGCTTCGAGATACCAAGGGCGCGGCGTGCAATCGGCTTCGTGCTACGAGATGCAGATGCCCCTGCGACCCAACGCATCAGACCTGCTTGAAGAGATCATTGGCGCGGCTAAACGCCATGGTGAGGTGAGCGAATCCGATCACGAAGTTGGCGATCTGCAGGATGCGCTGCGGGCGGCTTGGGCGCTCTTGACTCACGATCAACAATGCGAGCTGCACGCGCATCACTTGCGGGACCACGATCTCTAGCGACGCCGCTGCATTTCTGCCGAGTGACGGGCTCTATCTCCGATGGTGTTCTAGTCAGCGTCCATTACCATCGCTTCGATGAGAGACCGGCCGCGCGCACCTTCCGGTCTCTACGACGAACCCCTCTCGCGTGGTCGTGCTGAATCTCTAGCGACTCTCGCCCCTGAGCTTCGCGTGATCCGCGACATGGATCCTCAGCACGTACCCACTGCGCTCGGTCGTTTTCTGCACACGCTCATCGTCAACGCGCTCAGGTCCTTACATTCTGACGAGAGCACTGACCAGCAGTTGGTCCTCGCGAATCGGATCATCGACCTCCTACAGGGCGAGGCGCCCAAGGCGGGAGTCGACAGCACAGATGGCTTTGATCCTCCTGCTCGATCGCTCCTAGCCGTTCTCGAAGCATCGACCGGCCCTGCAGCTCCAATAGAACCAGAGCGCCCGACGATCTCGCTATCGATGAGCGAGCTTCTCGTCAACGGTCCGCACGACCTCAGCATCGGACCGGAGGTGCGCAAGGAACTCGCGTCCGCTGATCGCGTCGACCTTCTGTGCTCCTTCCTCAAGTGGAGCGGCCTACGTCTCATCGAAAACGAATTGCGTGCGCTGCGTCACCGCGGTGCACCACTGCGTGTACTCACGACTGCCTATATGAATGCAACCGAGCGGCGCGCACTCGACGCGTTGGCCGAGATGGGCGCCGAGGTGAAGGTTTCCTACGACGCGGAGCGCACCCGTTTGCACGCGAAGGCGTGGCTCTTTCATCGCGCGACTGGCTTCTCGACGGGTTACGTCGGCTCTTCCAATCTCTCGGCGGCAGCCATGCTCGATGGCACCGAGTGGAATGTGCGCCTCTCGTCGATCGACAACAGAGCGATCCTCGACAAGTTCTCGGCGACCTTCGAACAGTACTGGCAAGACCCAACCTTCAGACCTTTCGATGCTGCCGAATTCGATGAAGCCACGCAGCGATCGAAGCGCGCCGCGTTGGCGCCCTATCTGATCCTCGACATCCAGCCGCGCGAGCACCAACGCGAAATGCTCGAAGACCTCGCGGCCGAGAGAGCGCACGGACACTTCCGCAATCTGGTGGTGGCTGCGACAGGCACGGGGAAAACCATCGTCGCAGCACTCGACTACAAGCGCCTCAAAGCCGAATTCACTCGCGCACGTCTGCTCTTCGTCGCCCATCGGCGCGAGATCTTGGATCAGAGCATCACCACCTTTCGTGTCGCGCTGCGCGATGGCGCGTTCGGTGAGACGCTGGTCGCGGGGGAGCACCCCGACCGATGGGAGCATGTGTTCGCGAGCGTGCAGTCGTTGCACCAAACCGAGCTGGACAAGATCGCGCCCGACTACTTCGACATCGTCATCGTCGACGAGTTTCATCACGCAGCCGCGCCCACCTACGAGCGCCTGCTGACTCACTTCAAGCCGCGCGTGCTGCTCGGCCTCACGGCGACCCCCGAGCGCACAGACGGCGCGAGCGTGCTGGGGTGGTTCGACGGGCGCATCGCGTCGGAGTTGCGTCTTTGGAAGGCGCTCGATGATGGGCTCCTGTCACCCTTCCAATACTTCGGCATCGGTGGGGCGCCTAACCTGTCTGAGGTGAAGTGGTCGCGCGGTCGGTATGACAGCGCGTCGCTGAGCAACGTGTACACCGCCGATCACTTCTTCGCGCTGCGTGTGATCCAAGAGGTGCAGAGGAAGATCAGCGATGTCTCGAAGATGCGCGCCCTTGGCTTCTGCGTCGACGTCGCGCACGCGGAGTTCATGGCTGCGGCGTTCACCCGTGCGGGCATTGCTGCTGCGGCCGTGTCGGCGGACACGAAGGCACGCGACCGAGCCGCGCGCCTGAGTGAGTTGCGTCACGGCGAGTTGCGCTGCTTGTTCAGCGTCGACCTGTTCAATGAAGGCGTGGACCTCCCGGACGTCGATACGGTGTTGTTCCTCCGCCCCACAGAGAGCGCGACGATCTTCTTGCAACAGCTCGGGCGTGGCCTCCGACGTGCTGAAGGCAAGGAGTGCTTGACGGTTCTCGACTTCATCGGCGGCGCGCATCGACGCTTTCGCTTCGACCTCCGATACCGAGCTATCGTCGGAGGAACGAGACGCAGCATCCAAACAGAGATCGAGCACGGGTTCCCGTCGCTGCCTAGCGGGTGTGTCATCCAGCTGGACAAGCAGGCCACGCGCGACGTGCTGGAGAATGTGCGCGCCCAGCTTGGCGCAGGCTTTCGTGGTCTGGTGGATGATCTGCGCGGACTCCGTGAGCGCTTGGGTCGCGTAGACCTTGCGACCTTCCTACGCGAAGCAGACGTCGACCTGGAAGATGTCTACACCAATGGTCGATGCTGGACGTCGCTTCAGCGAGCGGCTGGAGTTGATGTGGGACCGCCAGGACCCGACGACGAGTCCATCGAGCGCGGACTCTGTCGCATGCTCCATCTCGACGATTCGCTTCGTCTCACGGGCATTCGCGTCTTTGTTTCCCACGCGACCACTCCACTCGCGGCGCCGAGTGACCCAGTCCAGCGCTTGCTGTTCATGCTTCTCGGGTATGTGCGACTACCTCTCAGCCAAATGCAGAACGGTTGGGACGCACTGTGGAAGAGCCCAGCGCTGCGAGAAGAAATCGCGCAGCTGACCTTCCTATTGGCCGACCGCGTCCGTCGCGTGACACTCCCGCTTGATGGAGACCTCGCATCCGTGCCGCTCCGCATCCACGCCACCTATTCACTCGACGAGATCCTGGCGGGCATGGACGAGCGAAACTCGAAGGGCGGAGTCAAACGAATCCAGACGGGAGTCTACTTCTGCGAACGCGCGCGAACCGATCTCCTCTTCGTGACACTGGAGAAAAGCGACAAGGAGTACTCGCCGACGACGCTCTACAACGACTATGCGATTTCGCCGACACGGTTCCACTGGGAGACGCAAAGCAACTGCCACGAAGGCACTGACACGGGTCGCCGCTACCTCCGCGCAGTGCGTGGTGGACCTGAGCGTGTGCTGCTCTTCGTTCGCCCACGCCGCACGGACCCGCGGGGAGAAACCATGCCTTACATCCTGCTCGGCCCTGTCTTCCACTGGGCTCACCAGGGCGCGCGACCGATGCAAATCGAATGGGAGCTTGCTGTACCGATGCCCGCTGGGTTCTTTCAGGAAACGAAGATTGCCGCTGGTTGAGACCCCGACCCAATCCGACGTTGCATGCGCGCCTGACTGCTTGTGGCGATCGCGCACTGGACCGTGCCATCAACGCCAGGCGCTCTTATCCAGGGCGGAAGTACAGTTGAGGACCTTCGAGAACAAGTCCTTTGTACTTGCTGAGTCAACTACTTAGCCATAGCCTCCCGCCCGAGGTGACGGCATGAAGCGACTAACTGTCCGATTCGGGTTTGCGGCGCTCTTATCCTGCTCGGCAGTCCCCGCGTACGACGTCGCCGAGACTGGCAGCGCGCGTATTCAAATCAACAATACAGTTTCGATCGCATCGTTTGGACCATTCAACTTGGCAAACTTTCGAGCTGCTGCGAACTACCTGTGCACGCACCCGAACACGGAACTCTACTTTCCGCCGGGGACGTACAACATCACCGAGACAGTGGACTTCCCCACGTACCTGTCAGGTGCGTCTGCCCACTCGGTCACATTCAATGGATGTAGCAACGTGGTCGTCGCAGGAACGCGCGCCACCATCGTGGTGAACGGGAACTTCACGAAGAATTTGGCGCAAGGTAGCTCCAATGCCGCGGACACCTATGCGATCACTCCATTTTACTTTGTGAACTCACACGACTTCGTGGTGCGTGACCTGGAGATATACGGACAGGTCGATCTCATGACCGTGACCGCAATGCGGCCACCTCCAACTATCATCGAGGGGGCGGAGAGTGCGTTTGAACTCGATCAGGTGCAGGATTTTTCACTCATCGGGTTGAACATCCATCACATGGCGGCTGATGGAATCAGCTTCGGTAGTTCGGCTGCTCGTGGAGTGGTTGATGGCACAACGATTAGCTACTGCGACCGCAATTTAATAACCTTCGGCTACGGAGTCCGCGATATCGCGGTCACCAACACGTCTCTCATTCACCCTGGTGAAACCCAGAGCAACGCATTCTATGCATATCCCGCCCATGCTCCAAGAGCCGCGGTCGACATCGAGCCGGAGTGTGTCGCGCTCGGACTACCAAATAACGGCACACGGCTGTGTGGTGCTCCGAACTATACGAACTTCACGGGGAACCTTTTGTTTGACCACGTGACGGTCGTAACCAACAACACGCAGGGCATCGCGGGCACAAGCGCAGACGCCAGCGCGAATGTGACCATTCAGAACTCCACGTTCACGAGTGTTGCGTCGCTCGTAAATGGCGCTCCGCCCTACCCCGCGGCGATGTTTCGCTTCTACCTTCCAGGCGTGGTCGTAAAGAACTCGACCATAGACCTAAGTTACGACACGCCCGAAGCATGCTTTCAGGGCTTGGCCGATCAGCGAGACTTCGGGTCGGGTAGCAGCTCGGGCGTGATGCGGTCGTATCTTGCGGATCTCGCGAATGACGCGTGGATCGCTCAACACCCCATGTACACGGAACAACGGCCGCTCGTGTCGACAACGTTTTTGAACAACACCATCAAAGGGAAGAGAACGCTCCTCACTTGCTCGGTCGGAATCGGCGATCTGCAGGTCCTTCAAAACCACTTCATTGGTCAGCAGGACAGCACCATCAACAACGACACTCCGTGGAAGAACAACATGTATGGCAATTTCGTCGGCACAGCGCCGAGCGGTGCCAACTACGCTCCCCACCTCAAGATCTCAGGCAACTGGTTCGAGGTGCCAAACAGCGCTCCGCCAACGGGTCAGATGGTCCTCTCCGGAAATCTCAACACCGTATTTTCGTACTACTTGGTGAACGAGTTGAGCGGTAACAAATACAGCAGCGACCGGCAGCAAATTGGCTCGATGGCCTTTGTCGCGGCTTACCAGAAGCTTGGGTTCGCACCGACCGTCATCGGTGACCATTTTCCGGACAACTCAGGGATCGTTGCATCGGACTACGCGCTCTATCCCTATCCACTGACCACGTGCACCATCAACAACGTGGACTGCTTCGCTGGATTCACAAAGACTCTGAACTACCCGTGACCCAGCGCTCGCGAGGCCCAAGGCCCAGCGCTTCGCCGATCCGGCAGAGGTGCCACCAAGGATGCGGCGTATGGTGGGCTCGGTGAACGTCGTTCCCGCAGTCTCGCCCACACTCGCCGTACTCGATACCAACGTCTTTCTCGACATCCATTCGTGCCATGACCTGGTCGGCACGCTCAACGCTCGTCACATGGAGGTTGGAGATACCGCAGTCGATGAACGAGTGGTCACGTATCGGCTCGCCCGAGCGCGTGAATCGGTTCTCCTAGCGATCTATTTGAACAAGATCGGAGCGACGACCTACAGCCTTCATAGTGAGCCAGTGGAGATCCTGGTGAGGAGTGCTCCTCCAGCGCCTGGGGGAACCACCATGGAGTCGGACTTCACGACCGTCTTCATTCATTTCGTGAAGGACTTCATTCTGCCCGCGTGGAACTCGACGATGCCGACCGAGCCAGACAGCCAAGCCAAGAACGAAGCCGATGCAGCTCTCATTCGCTACGCGAAGGAGAACGCTCTCCCTCTGATCACGAACGAGGGATACACGCAGCGTGGCCTCGTGGACGAGAAGATGCGAAAGCTTGCGAAGGACGCTGGAGTGGCGGTCTACGCTCCGCGCGAGTTCTATGCGGGCAAGATCAACGAGGCTGACGAAGTCGAATCATTCCTACAGCGCTTTCGTGACCAGGCCCCACGCTATCTGGATACTCGGCGTCGACTGCACGGGCGCGACGATCAAATGGGGAAGGTGCTGGGCTGGATCATTGGGTACTATCGGATGATCCTGCTCGGCGAAGTCGAGGGCCGCGATCTTCCCATCCGCGTGAGCGTCATCTGACGCGTTAGGTTAGCAGGATGAGGCTCTTGGCAGAGCAACTCGCTGCCGCGCGATACGCGCCCGTCAACATGTTCAGCAGGTCGTCATCGAACGCACGGACGTTGTTGCCCTGGCCAATGAGCGACTTCAGTTCTGGCGGATCCGCGCGAATCGAGCGTCCTTCAATCAACGCATGCGCCCGCGCACAACGTGTCGCCGAGCCCGAGCGCCCCGTTTGACGATCTCGACCTCGACCGCCCGAGCAACGCGAACCATCGAACACGCTTGCCTATCCAGGGTGAGGAGCCGAGGTCGTCGCATGAGACTGATTGTACACCGGCAGATGTATCCTGCGCGCCGACTCCGATCATCGTCATCGATATCCCATCCAGCGCGAGCGTTTGTGCGCCGTACCACGTGCGCTTTGGCTTTGGTGCCGCGAACTCCTCTTGAGACTCCTGCGCGGACGCGACGCTCGACACGCTCGATCCTGCGAGCGCGATGGAGAATCCGAAGAGCACGACGCCCAACTTGCTCCCAGAACGCGAATGCATCCAGCGAAGGTACCGTCGTGGACGTAGACGCCCATGGTGTTTCGCAGCGCTTCCCAGAGCATCTGCTCTGAAGGATAGGTGCGCGCCTCATCTGCCGAGCAAGAGGCACCAGAGCAAAGAGCGAGCGAGGGAGCGGCGACG
>JAYVXK010000012.1:0-2821 GCA_043785265.1 Myxococcales bacterium
GTGGATGGAGATGCCGTGCAGTGGTCCTTTGAGTCGAATGGGCGCCAGCACGCCTGTCGTTGGCTCACCGCGCGCAAATGCGATCGCCCGATGCGTCAGCTCTGCTTCGCACGTCGCTTGATCCAGACTGGCGTAATGCATGTTCGGCGAGTCAGGCCTTAGGATCGCCGTCGGTTTCCCCGTAGGTTCGGGATCATAGTAGGGTCCCTGCACAGTCGCATCCGGCGGAGTCGTCGTTGGTTCAATCGCACTCGCGATCGGCGGCACGTAGTTCTCCTCGGGTGCCACGACTGGTGCGCCTCCTGCGTCACCTCCACCGCGACAAGCGACGAGTGTGGCGAGCACCAACAGACGAGAATGGAGCGACCCGATCATTGTGAGTTAGTCTTGCGAGTATGACACCTTTCACGCTCGTCCTCGACGCCCCGGGCAAGAACTCTCTGTCGACCGTCTTGATGGAGTCGATTCTCACGCGTCTCGATGAGGCTAAAAATAGGCCGATTTTGCTCGTCGGGCAGGGCGATGCGTTTTGCGCGGGACTCAATCTGAAAGAGGTCGCGTCACTCGATGCACCTTCCATGGAAACCTTCGTTCGCTTGGTCGAGGACCTCATGGTTCGTCTCTTCGACCACCCCGCGCCCACGATTGCGTGCGTGAATGGACATGCCATCGCGGGAGGATGCATCCTCACACTCTGCTGCGACTACCGAGTCTGTACAGATGCACCGAGTGTTCGCGTTGGCGTCAATGAGGTGGCGCTCGGTCTGACCTTCCCACCCAAGATTTCGAGGATAGTAGAGTGCCGCGTCCCTCCGCGCGCACTCCATGAAGTCGTCCTTAGGTCGCGCCTCTACTCTCCTCAAGACGCGCTTCGTCTTGGGCTCGTGGACGAACTCGCTGTCGACCCGCGCGCGTGCGCCGAAGAGCGAATGCTCGAGTTCGCCGCGTTACCCCGAGACGCCTATGCCAGCAGCAAGCGCGCGCTTCACCAGGGCGTCACTGCAATCGACGACAAGCTCTATGCGTCAAAAATAGCCGAGATCATGCCAATCTGGACGCACGAGAGTGTCCGAGAGCGCGTGCAAAAACAGCTCGCAAAACGCTAGCTCGCGAACTCACTTGAACTTGGAGTGGCACTCTTTGCATGTGGCCTTGATCGAAGCGAGCGCGTCCGAAGTGGCGTGCACGTCTTTGGCTGCGACCGTGGTGCCGAGGTGCTCGGCCTTCCCATGCAGTTCGTCTGCGAGTTTGTCGAAGTCCGGTCCTTTGGAAAACTGATGGACCTTCTTGCTCGTGACTTGCAGTCTCATGGCTACATCTGCAAATGCGACCCAATCCGAGTCGCTATAGGTGTCTTGTCCCACCTTCGCGAACTGAGGATCGGCGATCGTGGCTTGGACATCCATGACCTGATCGAGCTTGTCTAGTTTCTCGATTTGATCAGGCGGCAGATCGCGATGAGGTACGCAGGCCATCAGCGCCATCAGGCAGACAGTTCGTTTGAGCATCAGCAGGCAACTACCACACAGCGCGACCGCCCGCTCAAAACGCGACTGTGACTGGATCGTTGCGGCCCTCGACGGCATCGGCGGTCCACGTCACCGTAAGAGTGCCGTGTGTGTTGAGGCAGCTGACGTCGATGCCAACCGCCACTTGTTTCAAGCCAACGCGAGGTCGGAGCACGAGCACATAGTCGCCGCTGCTGGCCGTCGTCACATTCGTCAGCTCGTTTTCAGGCGTGAACGTGAGGTGCCCAGTGAAGAGTGGGTCGGCCTTGTGCACAGTGACGTAGAGTTCGAGGACGGACCCGCCATCCACGCGCACCCAAATGGATGTGGCCGTGTAGAGAGTGCTGAGGGAGGCATCACCCCCGCAGATCGATGGCTGCGGTCCTGGGTCGACCTTGGGACTACTGCATGCGGTCGCGCACGCGACGATCGCTCCGACAAAGGCGACACACTCGACCGTCCTGAGGCGAACTCGGTTCATGACGAGAGCCTACGCTTTAGCAGGCTGATGAAAAACGAAGTTTTGAATCAGATCCAAATCGAGCGGAGCGAGCCGCGTGGGGTGGGCCCCCAAAAAACCACGCTTTTTTGGGGCGGGGAGGCGCGTGCCTCCCCGTGATGGCAAGGGGTGTTTGGGGCACTGCGAGGGAATCGTCAGGCTGCGTTCCAAACCGTGTCGCGAAGCGTGGCGTGGAGAGCAAGCGCCGCGCGCGCTGGAGGCAGACCCGCCCTGGACGTCAACGATGCGTCCACCTCACGAGAGAGGTCGATATGGAGGTCCTCAATCGTTTTGGTTTGAAGCGCTTTGAGTCGAGTTCGCTGGGCGACACTGAGGCGTCGTTCGATCCACGCTGCGACGGTCATCGCCAGTGCAGCGTGACGACGCTCGTCTTTGGCGATCGTCCTCATCGCATTTCTTAGATCGCGATCTCCTGCATGCTCCGCTTGCCAGAGAGCGAGGAGCGCGCCGTACGTTTCGCGCACACAACCTTCTGCGATGTTCTCTCGTGCAACCGCGAAGAGGGTGCGCACAGAACGCTCGCGAACGCGCGGATTAGGCGGATTGATGCCGGATCGACGAGCGAGTCGCGTCATCGTCCGCGTGTGACGAACTTCATCGCGTGCAGCGCGCTTCGCCGCGACGACGAGACTTCTTGGAGCACCATGCGCTTCGAGCTCGCGCGCCATCCGTTCGAACGCGGTGACCGATGCAGCCTCCATCCACGCTGACAAGGCTAAGTGTTGGGCATGAGGAGACCCATCCTTAGGTTTTGTGCGTTCGAGGCCTGCGGGTCGGCGACCACAAGGATGCA
>JAYVXK010000013.1:0-2818 GCA_043785265.1 Myxococcales bacterium
TTCAAACCCAGTATCGGGATCGATCGTAGTTCGATAAAGACTCGGCACGTAAGTGCCAGTGCGCGCTGCAATCGCTCGCAGACGTTCTTTGCGCGACAGACCTTTTGCCTTCAGGTCTGTCCACATCAATGCGATGGCAGTCGCGGCTTCTTCGCCGTCACCGATCACGATCGCGTCCATGAACGCGGCGAGTGGCTCTGGATGCGTCGCGGTCGGCCCGCCCGCGATGACGAGCGGATCGTCTTCACCCCGATCCGCGCTGAGCAGCGGAATCCGGCCTAAATCGAGCATCGCGAGCACGTTGGTGTAGGTCAACTCGAACTGGAGCGAAAAGCCAACCACGTCGAAGTCGCGAAGCGGTCGCGCGCTCTCGAGCGACACGAGCGGCAAGTCACGTTTGCGCAGCTCGTCCTGCATGTCGATCCAAGGCACGTAGCAGCGCTCAGCGAGCGTGCGCGGATCGTCATTCAGAATTTTGTAGAGGATCTTGAAGCCGAGATGGCTCATCCCAATGTCGTAGATATCGGGGAAGGCCAAGCAGACCCGCGCGGACACGCTCGCCCACTCTTTCTTCACGGCGCCATACTCACCCCCGAGGTAGCGCGCAGGCTTTTGCACGAGGTGAACGAAGGAGGCGTACGGATGTGACATCGGAAGCCACCTTCTGAAGGGGAATGCCCCAAGTTGCAAGGACTACGACGTTACACGCGCCGCCTGAAGCAGCACGCGCAAGAGCTTGGCATCTCGCTCGCAATGTGTGTCGTCATGCGGCATCAGTTGCTCTCGATCTTGGCGATTTCTGAGGCTCTTTTGCATTGTGGGGCCTACATGGATGTTGACGACGCCCCACGTACCGCACTCCAGGCGGGCGCCACGCCCCAGCCCACTTCCAACGATTTGCCGCCAGTCGTTCGTGTCGCAGGTTCGTCCGTGTGGCCGCTTCAAACGGATGTTCAGCCCAGCGTGATGAACATGCCGGCGTCGGCGGAGACCAGTGTCGACAGTGTCGCGAAGTATTTGGCAGCGCGTGAGCCAGACCCTTTGATGCTGGTCAAAGCACTGCACGATTGGGTGGCGGATCGCATCGCGTACGCGAAACCGATCGCTGCGCCCGCGGGAACGCTCTGGTGGAACCAAGCGCGGTACAACGGACCGACACCCGCAGCGTCCTTTGTCCTCTTGCAAAACCCACTTGATCCACCCCTGCCCGACCGCACTTTCGTCACGAGAAAAGGCGTGTGCGGTGACTATGCGGCGCTGTTGACTGCGCTCGGCAAGCACACCGGTAATCCAGATATCGACATTCGCTATGTGACTGGCTATGCGCGCAACTTCGGCGTGGGCGGTGCAGACGAGGGCTATCACGCGTGGAACGTGGCTCACGTCAAAGGCCAGGCCTACATGGTCGACGCAACATGGGACGCGGGTTACGGAGACGGCGCTGCGTTTCAACGCAATTACAAAACGGATTATCTGTTTACGCCGCCGGACGTGTTCGCGATGACTCATTATCCCGATTGGCCAGAAGACCAACACACGACGCACTCGATGACGCGGGCGGAGTTCGAAGCACAGCCGCTGCTCAATCCGCGCTTCTACGAGCTCGCACTCTCGCTCGACCCACCCCCCAAGCACGCGAACAAGCGCGTCGAAATCGTCCTAGAAAACCCCTTCGGCGTGGAACTCGCGGCAGAAGTGGTGCCCTCGGTCCGAGCGCCGCTTGCGCCGATTTATGCGACGCCCGTGACCTGCCAGGTGAGCGAGGGTCGTAAGAGCGTGGCGGACTGCGCGCTCGCCACACCTGGACAATATTCGATTGTCGTATTTGCCAGGACTGGTTCGTCCCTTGCAAACCAAGTCGCGATGATCGATGTGCAAAGCGACGGCTAATGCCATGATCTCATCATCCAACTAGTTACAATAATCGTCATACCCGTTCGGCTGAACCACGCACGCGTTGCCGCAGACGGTCTCGACCGACAACTGATGGCCGGAACAACGGTAGAGTGTGTTGGGGTCGCCCGACACGTAGTCGCCGCCGCAATAAAGGCCATTATTGGGGCACCAAGTCGATACCGGTGGAGCGCTCTTGCATGCGTCGTCTGTCCCGTTGGCGTTCACCTGGCAGCCGTTGGAGCACGACTGCTCGACCGACAACTGGTGATTGGAACATCGATAAAGCGTATTGGCATCACCCGATATGTAATCACCACCGCAATAGAGACCGTTGTTGGGACACGAACCCGAAGAATGCGGACCAGTCTTGGTCAATGATCGCAAGTGGTACCAACCATACGGAGCGCGCCACACCGTGTGAGGACGATAGGCGCGGCGCTCATCCGAGTTGTAGTTGTCGTCCATCACGAAGATGTTGCCGGACGAGTCAACGTGATCGACCGCTGCAATGTGGCCCCAAGGATTGCTGCTTGTTTCTGGGTAAACGACGACATCATACGGTGATGGCACGCTCGTACCGTCGTTGGCGATGCGCTCCCAAACGCTCGAGTCTGGGATGTCGTCGATCCAGATGTGACACGCGCCTTGGTACGCGCACGTCCCGGTGTCCCAATTACGAGCGCTCGGAATGTGCGCATTGAAGCGCGCGGGATAAAACAACTGAATGCCAACTAGGCATTGTTGATAATCAGGAAATCCAGACCAGTCCGCTTGCGCGTCGGCTTCGACAGCGGCCGAACCCTGACCATACGCTTCGCGCGCGTCGTGCGTCCGTGACGAGCAGCCAACTGCGAGGAGAGCGACAATGACCAGAGACGATGAGCGCATGCCGGCTCTCATCGCAACACGTGTGCCCGCGTGT
>JAYVXK010000014.1:0-9216 GCA_043785265.1 Myxococcales bacterium
ACTTCGGTTTCGACCGCGCCTTTGTGCCAACCATGCAATGGGAAGAGTGGACTCTCCGCGAAACGCCGAAAGGTAGACATCGTCATCCCCAGGGGTCGGAGCGCGACACTAGGATTAGGACGAACGTCCAGCCAACTTGCCACGCGCATGAACGCAGCGATCGCAGCCAAAGACGCCGAGCCGCGCGTGAAATGGTAAGGACTGCCGATCGAGACAATGCCTGCGATCTTCCCTTCTAGATAAGGGGCACCGGCGTAGCTCACGAGCCCGCCCAGTGAGTGGCCAACCAAGAACACTTCGCGTCCGCCCGAGATTCGCTGGACCTCTTCGACTGCGGTGGGGAGATCTTCTCGGTAGTAGTCTTGGACACTCTTGCAGTGCTTGCCGCCGAAGTGTCTCGAGCGGCCGTGCCCGCGCAAGTCGAGATTGAAGACGTCGAACCCGCACTTGGCCAGATGATTGGCGAAGCTGCGCGCCGGCAGGTGCCAGGCATAACGATTCTGCCCAAAACCGTGGATCAAGAGTACGGGCGCCAGGGTCTCGTTGGGCTTCTGCGCCAGGCGTTTGCGCACCATCGCGAGGGGAATTTTGCCGCGAGTGACCACGATCTCTTTGACGAACGTTGCACGCTCGGTCCTATCGATCGCTTGGTCAACGAGGTGGCCGTGGAGGATCAAGAAGCGCCCTGGTATCGTTCTTTCTACTTAGTGTAGCATGTCCATCGCAGTCATTCGGGCGGTTTCTGGTGCCGCACGCTCGAACTACAGACGGCGCATGAGCGCCAGAACGGTAGGCTTGGATGCGTAAGATTCTTTCTTCGTCTCTTGTGGTGTTGACCGCGCTCGTCGCGCCGACTGTCGCGTTGGCGCAATCGCCAGTTGGTGGTGGCTCAGGCGAGACAACAGGCGCGACCGACACGCCTGCCACAGCGGCTCCTGAGGCCACGAAGCCCACGGCTCCCGTGCCCGACGTCATGCCCGAAGACTCGATCACAGACGTGACCGAAAAAGAGCACAAGACCTATTACTTCGTCGGCGCGCGCTATCGCGGCACGATCATCCCGAAGTTCATGGTCAACCTCTTCGTCGGCGAAGGCGCGACATTTTATTCGAACACCGCCGGCATCGAGATCGACATTCGCAAAGACAACTTCTCGCTCATTCCCGCGCTCAACTTCGTCGAGTATGGTTTCGACTCGACAGCGTTCTTCGACAAGTCGGGTAAGAACGGAGTCGTCAACGAAGGTAACTGGAGCATCGTTCACGCCAATCTCAAGGGTGTGTACTTGACGCTCGATTTGCTTTGGTCGGCTCCGGTCCACAAGAACATCAGCTTCGAATACGGACTCGGCGTTGGTGTCGGCGTCATCTTTGGTGACATCTACAACAACTGGGCAACCAAGACGGCGCCTGGTGGCAACACTGGCATCACGCACGCCACGGCTTCGGATGGCTCTGTTTATTACGAATGCCAAACTGCGGGCCCAGCAGGCAGCGGTTGCGATCCGAACTCACACACCACGCACGATCCCGCAAAAGTCGGCGGCTACACCGAGAAGACCTGGGCAGGCGGCGGGAGCATTCCCAACGTGTTTTTGCATCTCGCCCTTCCGCAACTTGGTTTGCGCATCAAGCCCGTCAAGCAGCTGGAAATGCGCATCGGCGGCGGGTTCTCGCTGACTGGGTTTTGGTTTGGTCTCAGCGGCGACTTTGGCCTCGAGACCAAAGAAAAGAAGCCCGATCACGTCGCGCAGTAGCGTGTCCTCGTACAGGACAGGCCACCGTCTCCCGAAGGTCGACTAGTGCTGCGATTCCATCGAAACGATGCCTCCTTCGGAGGTGCAGCTTTGCTGCACAATCGCAGCCCTAGACGGTTTGCTTGGGCTCCGCCCAAACCCGAAAGTTGCTCCCGCAACTTTCCTAGTACCGTCGATTCAAAAGAATCGAGGTACTAACCCTTGCTGCCGCTGCCTCCGCGTTACCAAGCAGAAGAACGTCTCGGTGCGGGGGGCGGCGGTGAAGTATGGGCAGTGCGTGATCGCGTGACGGGTCAACGACTCGCGCTCAAGGCGCTGTCGGAGACCGCCGGCGATCACGAATTGCTCGCCCTCGTGCGTGAGGCCACGACTCTCTCGGGTCTCGAAGGTCTTGGAGTGCCGCGTGTCGTCGCGTTCGGAAAACTGCCTGGATCGCAGCGTTGCTATCTCGTGCGAGAGGTGGTGCAGGGGCGCAGTCTCGAAGAGATCTTCGACGTCTCGACCAACAAGCACGGCACCGCTTGGATTGAGCCGCTCGCGTGCGCCGCGGATCAGCTGACTGCGTTGCATCGCGCGGGTCTGCTGCATGGTGACGTGAAGCCCGCGAACATCATCGCGCATGGTTCGCGAGGCACACTCGTGGACCTTGGGCTCGCAGCTCCATGGCGTGAAGGCGGCACACGCGCACGCGGATTCACGCCAAAATATGCCGCGCCAGAGCTCCTCACCGGATCGGCACTCACGGTGCGCGCCGAAGTGTATGCACTCGGAGCGACTCTCGGAGAAGGTCTCGCGCGTCGCGGCGCAGAGCTGTCAGACGAAGTACGCGTCGCTCTCGGGAGAGTTGCAGCCAACGCGACCAGCACATCCGCTTCGGAGAGATTTCCCTCGAGCAGCGAACTCGCGGTGGCGCTTCGTCGCGCCGCGGGACTGCCAGAGCCTGCGGAGTCCGAGCCCGCGTGGCCCGTGCTGGGCATCGAACCGCTCGCGGAATCTCTCGCGCAAGCCGCACAAAATACGAGCGCCGGTGAGGTGCTCGCGATCGTCGGCCAGCGTGGAAGTGGACGCACGACTCTCGCACGTCGACTCGCGTGGTCTCTTGGCGCGACCGGCGGCAATGTCTCGTGGGTCGATGCCGAAGGTGCGGCGAGCGTGCGCGCTGACGTGCTCGCGAGCGAAATCGCAGCCGCAGATGTCCAGTCACTCGTGCTGGTGATCGACGACCTCGCGTTGCAGGACGACCGCATGCGCGTTGCGATCGCCAGCGCGCTGTCTCTGGGAGCCAAAGCGATCGTCGTCGGAGAACGTGTCGACGCCGAGCGCTTGAAGAGCATTAAAATAAGCCTATTTGCGATTCCCGCGCTCGCAGATGCCGTCCTGCGAGATCTCTTGCGGCGCACGATGCCGTCGTTGCCCGATGGCGTGGCGACTCATCTCGTGACCAAGAGCGAGGGTCGGGTGGGCAAGTTACGATGGGCAGTACGCGCGCTCGCGGGTCAACCGGTCGTGTCGATCGAGGATGTCGATCTCGCTGTCGCAACCGAAGCGAGCGCTCTGTCTGATCAATCGCCTGAAGGCGCATTGCGCATCGTCGAGCGACTGATCGACACGGGTCGACTCGCAGATGCCGAGCGTGGACTGCGAGCGATCTCGGTCGATCCAAAAGTCGCCGAGCGTTTTTCGATCGCCAAAGCGAGACTCTTGTTTGGTCAGGGAGACGCGCTCGGCGCGATCGCCGTGTTGGACGAAAATCGGCCAAAAAATGCTGATTTCGAGCGCGCAGGGTTGGTCGTGCGCGCGCGTGCGTTGGTGCGAGCGGGTTCTTACAAAGAGGCCGCCGAGGTCGCGTCACGCGTGCTGGCGTCGGACTCTCGTGATGCTCTCGCGGCAGAGGCTCTCGTGGCGAGAGGCGTGGCGCTCGCGTTCTCAGGAGATGAACTCGCCGGCAAAGAGATGCTCGAGCGCGCCGTGTCGGTAGCGCGAGCCGCCAATGACTCACGCATCACGGGAGTGGCGCTCGGGTCGCTTGGGATTGTGCATCAACGCAAAGGTGAGAGCACTCTCGCCAAGGTCGCCTACGAAGGTGCATTGGCCGCGTCCGAGACCGCACGCGACGTAGCGACCGTAGCGACAATGAGGCTTAATTTAGCTGGGATCGCGCGTGCGGAGGGAGATCTCTCGCTCGCGCTCAAGCATCTCGAAGCGGCGGTCGATCTCGGCAAACGCGCGGGAGGCGTCGCCGCCGTGCAGCAAGCCGCGCTCAACCTCGCGAATCTCGATCTGTATTTGGGTCGCACGGAGCGAGCCCGCGCCGCGATCGAACAACTCAAACGCAAAGCAGAAGATCCGTCTGAAGCCATGAGCGCACCCGCGAGCGCACAGCTGGCAGGTCTTGGCGCGGAGCTGTCTGCGCGCACCGGTAAGCACGCAGCGGCGAGTGCTGGCTACGAAGCGTGCGCAAAAGCGTGGGAGGCGCAGGGCCGCGCGCTCGACGCCGCAGAGGCGCGACTCGAGGCGTGGTTCGTTTCGGCTGAAAACACGCCAGATCCAGCGACGGCACTGTCGCAGATTGACGCGATGGAAAAAGCTCTCGGCGGCTTTCGCGAGCATGAGGCGTTCGCGTGGCTCGTGCGTGCGGTGCTCTCGGCCAAAGCTGGATCGGAAGACGATGCACGCCGCGCGCTCGATCGCGCGATTGATGGCGCGCTCGCGGGCGGCCAACAAGAACGTGCGTTCTGGGCGCTAGAGGCACGCGCCAAGATTCTCACTGGACAGGGCAGCGTGCTCTTGGCGCGCAAAGACGCGGAGCGTGCGATTGGTTTGCTCGAGGAGACTGCGTCGCGGCTGCCACGCGACCTGCGCGAAGTGTTTTGGAACGATCCCAAGCGCCGTGCTCTGCGCTCTGCCACCTTCGTCACGCAAGAGTCGCCGAGCGCGGCGTCTTTCTCTCAAATGGCTCATTCCCCCTCATTTCACGGCTCAAAAAGCGTGCAAGATGCAAGCGCCTTTGCGCCGCGACCCGCTGAGGACAAGCTCGCGCGCATCTTGGAGATCACCCGTGAGCTCGCGAGCGAACGAGATCTCGCGCGACTGCTCTCCAAGGTCACGGATCATGCGATCGCGTTGCTCGGCGGTGAGCGCGGCTTCATCGTGCTCGAAGACGAGTCGGGCCTCACGGTGCATGCAGCGCGTGATCGCAAAGGCGACGAGAGCCACGCGGCGTTCTCGCGTTCGGTGGCGGAGAAGGTCGTAGAGAGCGGTGAGCCTGTGGTGGCGATCAAAGCGCGAGAAGACTCGCGGCTAGCAGAAGCCGTCAGTGTGCATCAACTGATGATTCAATCGATCGCGTGTGTTCCCGTGCGCGGCGCTCCACCTGCGTTACGAACCATCGGCGCGCTCTACATCGAGACGCGTTTGCGAGCAGGAGTGCGCTTCGAGGACGAGCTGCCGACTCTCATGGCGTTCGCGGATCAGGCTGCGATCGCGATCGAAAGCGCACGCCTGTTCGAAGAAAATCTCGCCCGCACACGCGAACTCGAACGACAAAGCGAGGAGCTCGCGCGCGCCAAAGATCGCCTCGCCGAAATGCTCGCGATGCGCGAAGAGCAACTGTCGCTCACGCGGCGCGATCTCCGTCAGGCACGCGCCGAGTTGCGGGGTCACTTTGGCTACGCCGGACTCGTCGGCACGAGCGCCGCCATGCGCAAAGTCTACGCGCTCATCGATCGCGTCAAAGACACAGACATCCCCGTGCTCGTCACAGGTGAGAGTGGCACCGGCAAGGAAGTCGTGGCTCGCGCGATTCACTCTGCGAGCGCGCGCGCAAAGAAAGCATTCCTCGGCGTCAACTGCGCGGCCATCCCAGCAAACCTCCTCGAGAGCGAGCTCTTCGGTCACGTGCGCGGCGCGTTCACTGGTGCCGACCGCGATCGCAAGGGTCTGTTTCGTGAGTGCGACGGCGGCACGTTGCTGCTCGACGAAATCGGCGAAATGCCGCTAAAAATGCAGACCGGATTGTTGCGTGTGTTGCAAGAGTCAATGGTGCGACCTGTCGGCGGCAACAAAGAAGAACCGGTCGATGTGCGCATCATCGCCGCAACCAATCGCAATCTCGAAGACATGGTAGACGTGCAGACTTTTCGCGAGGACTTGTTCTACCGGCTGCATGTGGTCGAGCTCGTGGTGCCGCCGCTCCGCGATCGCGTCGAAGACATTCCACCTCTCATCGATCACTTTCTCACGCTCTTTGCGAGTCGCTATCACCGCGACCGAAAGACTGTGGACAAGCACGCGTTGCGAAAACTCTCAGCGTACGAATGGCCAGGAAACGTGCGGCAATTGGAGCACGTGCTGCTCAACGCTTGGCTCATGAGCGAAGGCGGCGAGATCGAACCCGAAGACGTGGCGCTCCCCGAACCGCGCGGCACACCGAGCTCCGGCAGGTCTCGCGCGGTCACTCCGGCATCGCCTGCAGAATACAAGGACTCCGAGAGAGACCGCATTTTGCACGCGCTGCAAGCGTGCGGATGGAACCGGATGGCCGCCGCAAAAATGACGGGCATCCCCCGCCGCACATTCTATCGCCGCCTCAAAGAGTTCGGGATCCTCTAACTCCTCCCCGACGTGACGCAGTAGTGTGCGCGCGCTTGGCGTCGCAAGAACACCATCCGAAGATCCCTCATCTACCCGCGCTCGACGGGCTGCGAGGTTTGGCCGTGGCAGGCGTCGTGATGTTTCATGCCGACGGTCTGCTCAAAGGCGGATACCTCGGTGTCGATCTGTTCTTCGTGCTCTCGGGATTTTTGATCACGTCGATCTTGCTCGCGGAGCAGCAAAAACGCGCTCGCATCGATCTCGGCGCGTTTTGGGTGCGGCGCGCGCGGAGGCTATTTCCAGCCCTTTTGTCACTCATGCCTGCCATCGCGATCTACGCGTGGGTCTTTGCCAAGCGCGACGAACTCGCCGGCTTGCGTGGGGACACTCTCGCGACGCTTGGCTATGTCGCCAACTGGCGAGAGATTTTTGGCAACAAGAGTTATTGGGATTTGTTCGTCGCGCCGTCGCCTCTGGAACACACGTGGAGCCTCGCGATCGAAGAGCAGTTTTATGTGCTCTGGCCGTTGATCGTCACTCTCGTGCTCGTGGTGCTCCATCGATCGCGCAAGTTCATGCTCGGCATGACGCTCGTATTCGCTCTCGCGTCGGCGTGCGCCATGTTGGCGGTATACGACGTCGACCACACGTCGCGCGCCTATTTTGGCACCGATACGCGCGCGGTCGCGATCCTGGTGGGCGCCGCATTTGCGATGGCGAGAGAGGGTCGATCGATCACCAGTCGAATGGTGCGCGCGCTCGACGTGGTTGGCTTGCTGTCGATCTTGGGGCTTGGTGTTGCCTGGGTGAAACTGGATGGACAGGATCCGTTTCTCTACCGAGGCGGTTTTTGGATCACCGAAGTGGCGGCGCTGGTCTTGATTGCATGCGCGACCGCACCGACCGAGAGCTTGATTGCCCGCGCACTCTCTTGGAGACCGCTCGCGCGACTAGGCACTATCAGTTATGGCGTTTATCTCTGGCATTGGCCGATCGATTGTGTGCTCACGCTCGATCGCGTCCATGTTGCTCCAATTACGCTCAATTTGCTGCGCGTTGCGTTGACGTTGGCCATTGCGCTCGTCTCCGAGCGCTTGCTCGAGAGGCCCATTCGCGCAAACGGATTGCCAATTAGATATCCGATTATCGTCACGCTCCTGACGTTCGCTGCGGCTGCGCTCCTCGTTGTTCGCGCGACGCGCTTGCCGCCCCAACCGCTTCTGACGACTGGGGCGCCGCTGCCGGTCCCTCCATTGGCGCTCGCGTATGGACATCTGACCTGGCCAGGGCCGTTCTCGGTCGACAGTCACACATTGCCAGCCGCGAAAGACTTGCCACCCAACACACTGCGCGTCCTCGTGCTCGGCGACTCCGTCGCGCAAAAACTGGGGCTCGCGCTTCGTTATCGTCAGGAGGATGCTGGCGCGTTCGTGGCGGAGCGCGGGGTCGGCAACTGCAGCATTCTTCAGAGTCTGACTGTCTCGCATCTGGGCAACGACAAGCCTGCTGATCCCAGTTCGGGATGCGCTGCCGATTGGGTCAAGGACGTCGCCGAGGTGCGACCCGACGTGACCTTCATCGTGCTCGGCGGCGCCTACTTTGCGAAGATGACGATCGACGGCAAGGCTGAATTCTCGTGCGATCGTGGGTGGCACGACGCCTATCGTGCGCGCCTTGAATCACTCATCGATGGGATGGGGCAGGACGCGGGTCGCGTGATGATCATGCTCGCTCCGTATCCGATGGATCGATGGCGCTACGAGCACGTTCCCGAACGGGTCGACTGTTTCAACACGATCGCGCGAGAGGTCGCGCTGACGAAGAACGCAGACACGATCGACGTCATGGGTCATCTCTGTCCGACTCCTGCGTGCAATCGCATCAGCGAGGGCGAACCGATTCGGCCCGATGGTCTGCATCCCGATGGTCGCGGCGCCGAGGAACTCTCGCGGTGGACGCTGACTGAGATTCGCAAACTCACGTTCGTGGATGCGGGTCGCTGAACGACGGCCCACGAACATGGATTGCGACCTTGCATTGCGGCTGAGCTGTCGTGGCGAATCGTTGCGAGTCGCGAGAGTTTACGCACTGGCAACGTACGCCGTAATGCCAATTAGCCAATCATCCTCATTGCCAAGTAGCTCCTCGGCGAGCGATACTGGGTTGTTAACCACGCGTAGACCTTCAGCACCTTCGCGGGCGGGCGAGATCAGTAATTGCACCAGGTTCTAAACCAAGGGAGGCTTTCAATGCTCGAGCTAGGATTCGACTATGCGTCTTGTGTGCGAAATTCCGAGAAAGTCGCGTGGCGACTGGACGACGCCATGCCCGAGGGCACAGTGCTCGACTTCTCCAAGCCTTTCTTGCCAGAGCAATTAACCCTCACTCGGCAGATTGCGTGTCTCACCGACGCAGAGCGCCTCAAGCTCAATCAAATAGCGGCTAATTCGTATCTCAATCTGTTTGCGTTCGTCGAGGAGTACATCCTCGCGACGATGACTCAACACGCGGCCGCGGAGCTTTTCGGCGATCACCACGCGATTCGCGCGCTGTCGCGTTTCGTCGACGAAGAGGTGAAGCATCAGATGTTGTTTGCTCGCTACAAAGACGCCTTTGCGCGCGACTTCGGTCATCAATGCCGGGTGCTCGAATCGGCCGTCGCGGTTGCGGGCGTCATCATGAGCAAGAGTGCGATCGCAGTCATGCTCATCACATTGCACATCGAGCTGATGACTCAACAGCACTATACGGAGTGCGTAAAAGACAATACCGAAATAGACCCACTATTTTCGAAACTGCTCCATCTGCATTGGCTCGAAGAATCGCAGCACGCGCGGATCGACGCGCTCGAGCTCGACAAGCTTCTC
>JAYVXK010000015.1:0-2818 GCA_043785265.1 Myxococcales bacterium
GCGCTGGTCCTCGGCAAACCTCGCCGACCACGTGAGCCCTCGACGCGCCCAGTCTCCCTCCGCCTCTCGCCACGCTCGCCGATCGGGATACTCCGCAGCCGACGGCTCCGGCTCGTCCCACTCGGCAGACGTCAGCAGATGCTTGGCTTGCCCAATTGCTGACGCCACGTTGCGCTCTAACGCCCTTTCGACCTCGCCCGGGCTCGGAGGTCGCTTGCTCGGCTTGTCGGCCCGCCGTGGGCGCGCGCGTACGGTTGAGTGTGGTTTCGTGGCGGTCACGACTGAGCCCCGTCAACTCGTCGACGACTCGCACACCAGTCGCAACCGAGGACGGTGTAGGAGCTCATGAGCGGTTACCGAAATTATGCATCGAACATCCTCCCAGAGCCCAAATCACAAGCCAGATCTGAGCAAAACGGTTGCCCTCGGCGAACCTTGCGAAAGATCAACTCACGCGCATCGCCGTCCTCGCCGTTTCGCGGGATGAGAAACGCAATGTTATCGCTCTCAGCTTCGATCCTCGAGCTACCCGCAATGTCGCTCATCTCTGGCCGATAGGGCGCTGATGGTTGTCCTCGCTTGCCACCAAACTTTGCGTCGGGCTCGCGCTTCTGCTGCGCCAACATGAGCACAGCGACGTCCAACTCTCGCGCCAACGACTTGCACGCCTTCGCACTGTTCGCGATCACTTCGTGCTGTGCAGCGTTGGCCTGCTCAGGCGCAGCCTTGAGCTGCTGCACATAGTCCACGACGACTAGGCCTAGCGGTACACCAGTGAGTCGAAACAACTTGTCGCCGTGAGTCATCGTTCGCGATCGAACCTGTGCCGCTGTGATGTCGCGAGTGTCGTCGATGGCGATGGGAAGCTTTGCCAACTTCTCGCTTGCAGGCATGAGCTTTTGCCAGTCGTAGGGCGTGAGTTCGTTGTGTCGCCAGCGTCGTGAGTCCACTTGCGCGAGATGGCAAAGCGCGTTCACAAGCAAGTCGTCGCGCGACATGTCTTGGCAAAAAAACAGAACGCCCAAGCCTTGTGCGGCGGTCCGGAGTGCCACCTGCAAAGCCAGCGTCGTCTTGCCGCGTCCTGGCCTGCCCACCAGCGTTGTAACCTCGCCTGGGTGCAGTCCGCCGATCTCGTTGTCCCACGTGTCCACGCCCGTCGAGAGCCCAAGCGAAACGGCTGCCGGATCGCTGGACCGATCAACCATCGCTCGAACGATTCGCTTCAGCGCATCGAGATTAGTTTCATGCTCTCGCCCGAGTGACGCTCGAGCAATTGTTGCGAGCGATTCAATCGCGCTGTCCGCATAACCCTGCGTGTTCTGAACGCCGAGATATCCCGAGGCCGCAACGCGCTGACACGTGGCGATAATCTGTCGTTCACGCCAGCGATCGTGAACGATTTGTGCGTACTGCACGACGTTGATTACCGCCGGCGCCGCGTCCAAAATCTCCGCCAGGTAACTCATCCCGCCAACCTGCGAGAGTCGCTCGGAAACCTTCAGCCGCTCGCCAACCGTCACCATGTCCGGACGTGCGCCGATGGCAACGACCGCTAGAATCGCCTCGAAAATGCGACGGTGCGGCTCGGAATAAAAGTGATCCGGCTTGAGCAAGTCGTTCACGCGGCCCACCGCAGCCATGCTTCCCGCGTCGATCATGCACGCTGAAATTACGCTGGCTTCCGCGTCCAAGTCGCATGGCGCAACGCGACCCTCGACGTCCGTCGGCCGCAAAAACTGCAGCAACTGCCCGCTCACGAGTCGCCATCCGCAAACGGTGCCACAGCCACCCCCAGCGCGTCAAGGTTTGCCAAGACCTGAGCTTGCGCCGAAGCGACTTCCCGAGCGTCCGCGACAAGCGTTTGCGGCTCCGAGTCTGGCTCTGGGTTTTTAGAAAAATCTGAACCCCCGTCACGGGGGTTTGGGGGATCTGATCTTCTCTTCTCTGATCTCCTCTGATCTAGCCGCGTGACATCGCCGTGAGTCACGCGTGACATGTCCGTTACGTCACGCGTGACATGTCCGTTACGCCTGGACCTAGAATCGCGTTGACGACGCGCTGCGGATTCGTCAATCGCGTTCCATTTAGCCCAGTTCACGACCACTACCCGCTGATGGCCGTTGTCCTCCTCCACTCGGATCATGTCGAACTCCTCACTACAAAGGTCATCGAGTGCCACACCAATTTCTTTGCGACTGCCTCCAAGAATGTCGTGAATCGCATCCGGAACGTTCATTCCGCGAGGCAAATCGATCACGCCGCGGCTCGCACGAGACAAAAGTGAGAGCTCGAGATAGACAAATCTGGACGCTCGAGAGAGCCCACGTTTGCGTCCATCACGCAGTTCGCTGTGGAACTTTATCCAGGTCATGCGACCTCTTGAAGAGCGGCAAAACACGCCGAATAGTCAACTCGCTTCTGTTGGCAGTTCAGCCACACAACCATCCGCGCTGGCGTCGTCGTGAAGGCGGGTTCGATGTGTCCCTTGTAGTCGGTGCCTCGAACAACACCCAACCACGCAACCTTCTCGGTGTCCTCGCGCAACTCGCAAAGCAGATGTCGATCTGTCTTTGGTTTGCGGTCTGGCGGATCCCAACCACGGGCCGCACTTTTGCCAACAACGTCCACGCGTATGGTTCCCTGCGGCGTTGCAAGGGCGAAGTCGTAGCTCGACACCTGATCCCACTTGCGATGATTGTCCGGCTGACGAAAGAACTCGGGCCACCGATACTGAAACCAGTCCGAGACGTGGTGCTGCAAGATCAACCCTCGAACCCGCGCCGTTGCCACTTTTTCTTGCGACGCAAACGGGTTCTTC
>JAYVXK010000016.1:0-2815 GCA_043785265.1 Myxococcales bacterium
TGATGACCGCACGCGACTACGCCCCCGCCGCAGAGCGAGCCAAGAACGCGCTCGCGCGTATCGAGAAGATCCCCGCACAGCTCGAGCAAGCCAAGTCGAACCTAAAGCGGCCACCGCGTGTGTGGACACAAGTCGGTATCGATGCGGCGGGTGGTGCGAAGTTGTTTTTCGACGACGAGAAGATCGCGCTCGAAGCCGCGCTCCCGTCGGACAAGGCGCGTGTCGATGCAGCGATCCAGAGCGCGCAAAACGCATATGCAAGCTACAAACAATTTCTAGAGACCACTGTGTTGCCTCGATCCGATGGCGATTTCGCCGCGGGACCGGAGTTCTTCGACTTCTTGCTCAAGCAGGATTTTTTCCTCACCGAGAGCGCGACGGACATCGAAGCAGAAGGCAAGCGCGTGCTGGCGCAGACGAACACGCAGATGGACGAGGTCGCCAAGCGCATCGATCCGAAGGCCAAGAGTTGGCCCGAAGTGGTGGCCAAGGTGAAGGGGCATCATCCGACCGCAGAGGCGCTCTTGCCGAGTTATCGAATCGAGCTGCAGCGCGCGCGCAAATTCTTGATCGACAAAGACGTCGTCTCGCTGCCCGAGGGCGACGACTGCGAGGTCATCGAAACACCTCCATTTCAGCGGGCGACCATCACCGCCGCCTACGATCAGCCGCCTCCGTTCGACTCTGTGACCAAGGGATTTTTCTTCGTCACACCGGTCGACAAAACGCTGCCGGCGCCCGCGCAGGAGCAGATGCTGCGTGAAAACGATCATGGCGATCAGGTCGACACGGCGGTGCACGAGGCCTACCCGGGTCATCACCTGCAGCTGTCGACCGCGCGCAGGCATCCTTCATTGATTCGCAAGGCAACAGGTCCTGCGATTTTTGCCGAGGGGTGGGCGCTCTACTCCGAAGAGCTCATGAGCGAACTTGGCATGTACACGGACGAAGAGCGCTTGATGCAGCTCGAATGGACGCTCGTGCGTGCGGCTCGCATCGTGATCGACGTGGGCTTGCACACGCGCGGGATGACCTTCGACGCTGCGGTCGCCATGCTCACGGATCAAGTTCACCTCGAACGCGAACTCGCGATGAGCGAAGTAAAGCGCTACACGGAGACACCGACCCAGCCCTCGAGTTATCTGATCGGACGACAGAAAATCCTCGCGATGCGCGAACGTGCAAAAAAGGAATGGGGCACGTCGTTTTCGCTCAAGCGCTTTCACAACGAG
Organism: Myxococcales bacterium; assembly: GCA_043785265.1. Taxonomy (GTDB): domain Bacteria; phylum Myxococcota_A; class Polyangia; order Polyangiales; family Polyangiaceae; genus JANYHY01. The sequence goes on from JAYVXK010000016.1 coordinate 1,233, forward strand.
CTGCTCTCTCACGGCACGATCGCGCCGGGGCTGGTCGACAACGAGATGTTCTGACGATGGCCACTACCAAAAAAACAAGCCCCGAAGAAATCGTCGACCCGAGACCGCTCGATGGATCCGCGCAGGGCGATGACACGCGTTACGACCGCACGCTGAGGCCCAAGTCGTTTGACGATTACATCGGCCAGGAGCGGCACAAAGAAAATCTGCGCGTGTTCGTCGAGGCAGCCAAGCGCAGAGGCGAACCGCTCGATCACCTGCTTTTGTGCGGTCCCCCGGGTTTGGGCAAGACGACGCTCGCGCAGATTCTCGCGCACGAAATGGGCGTCGAGCTTCACATGACCAACGGCCCCGTGGTGGAGCACAAAGGCGCTCTCGCGGGGCTCCTCACCAAACTCGGTGAGCGCGACATTCTCTTCATCGACGAGATTCACCGACTCAATCCGATCGTCGAGGAGAGCCTGTATCCAGCGATGGAGGACTTTCGCATCGACATCATGACCGGTGAGGGAGCGTTTGCTTCTGCGATCCAAATCGACATCAAGCCGTTCACTCTGGTCGGCGCGACGACGCGTACGGGTCTGCTCACCGCACCGCTCTTCTCTCGCTTTGGTCACGTCGTGCGTCTCGATTTTTATCCGGTGCACGAGTTGGCGCGGATCGTCGAGCGCAGCGCAAAGCTGCTTGGGGTAGAGGCTGATGCGATCGCGTGCGAAGAGATCGCCAAGCGCTCGCGTGGGACTCCGCGCATCGCCAACCGCCTGTTGCGACGCGTGCGTGATTTTGCCGAGGTGCTCGGTTCCGGCAAGGTCGACGAAAAAGTCGTGCGGTTGAGCGCGAAGCGACTCGAGATCGACGACGCGGGTTTTGATCAAATGGATCGGCGGCTGTTGGAGGTCATCATCGACGACTACGACGGCGGCCCTGTTGGCGTCGAAACTCTCGCCGCCGCGCTCGGCGAACCGCGAGACACGATCGAAGACGTGTATGAACCGTACTTGCTGCAGCAAGGGTTCATCGGCCGCACGCCACGCGGTCGCATCGCCACCAAGAAGGCCTACGTGCACCTTGGCAAGCGTTCCCCCACTCGCGCCACACCGATCCAAGCAACCTTGCCCCTGCTGAGCCAGGAAGACGAAAGCGACGAAAGCGGCTCGAAATAGCCCTCGTGGTCGTTTGTCGCGAGGCCCCTGCACCACGAAGCACCAACCAAAACGCTTCGATTGAGCCTCATTGGTTTAGCGCGTAGACTTGCATTGTGGCGGTCAACCCCGTTTTGGTCGTGGACGACGACGCCGTCAGCAGACATGTGCTCTGCCAGGCGCTCGCGACCGCGGACCTGCCTTATGTGGCGGTCTCATCGGGAACCGAAGCCCTCCAAAAGATCGATCAGATCCGACCCTCGCTCGTGTTGCTCGACTTGGTGATGCCCGCACCTGACGGCTATCAAGTGTTGCGAATCTTGCGATCACGCCCTGAGACACGGGACTTGCCCGTGCTCGTCCTCACCGCTCTCGATGGCGACGCAGAGGTCGCGAGGGCCTTCGAATCAGGCGCAGACGACTTCGTTCGCAAGCCGTTTC
>JAYVXK010000017.1:0-2813 GCA_043785265.1 Myxococcales bacterium
TCGCGGGCACCGTGCGCGCGCCGATGACGAGTGTTCTCATCATCATCGAGATGACCGCAGGCTACGGACTCATCCTTCCACTGATGATCGCCAATATGAGCGCCTATGTGATCGCCAAGCAGCTACGTCCAAAACCCATCTACGAAGCCTTGCTCGAGCAAGATGGCATCGAGTTACACGAGCGCGGCGCACTGGACATCCTCGAAGACCTCAAGCTCGACAAACTCACTTACGCACGCGTGTTCAAGAGCTTTAGCCTTACCAGTCGTCCCTCGGAGATGCTGGAGTGCGACAATGGGCAGCGCGTCTTTCCGATCACGAGCGAGAGCGGCAAGCTCATGGGAGTGGTGACCCTCGAAGACCTCCGGCTCCTGGCGAACGATCCGCCGCTGCAACAATTGGTTTGTGCAGCGGACATCATGCGAAGCACGCTTTCGCTGCGTAGCGAAGACGATCTCCGCACCGCGCTCGACCTCATGCGCAGCGAGGGGCTGGCCGAAGTTCCCGTGTTGGACGCCGAAGACCTCGTTTTGGGGTTCATTGATGAGGCAACCATCGCCCGCGCCTATCTGCGCGCCAGCGCTCCCAAATCGATGACCTAGGCGCGCGCGTCGGCAATTTCATATTTGACGGCGAGCCCCTCGGTCCCGCACAATGCGCGATAACGCTTTGACAACCAACAAACAGCCATACGACGATCTAGAGGCCGAGTCCGAGGCATCTGCGGTTGTGCCCCTATCATCGGCGCCTCGCCCACTTGCCAACGCGACCATTCGCGAGCCGTTTGCGGCGGATGTTCTCGAGTGGGCCTTTGACCGTCGTGTCGACGAGATGCTCGCGCGCCTCAATGCGTTGGATTTTCTCGGAGCCCTCGTGCTCTCCGAGTGCATCTTGGTCGAAGCCCCTGAACACGGATTGTCTGCGGTGTGCCGCGCCGAGGCGATGACTGTTCTTCAATCTCTACTCGGCAAGCCTCCAGTGATTGACGCCGAGGCCGCCGCGTTCAGCGAAGAAGCCAAGGCCATCGTCTCTCGTGCAGATGGGGTTACGTCTCTGCATCGCTTGTTGCCCGCCTCGGGCATCGCTCGCGTGCATGCGCTCTTGACCTTGCACGAGCTCGTTCGCCTTCAACTCGTCCAGCGCGAGGGAGCGACAAAGCTCGAACGCGCGAACACGATGCCCGCACCACGTCGTTAGTCTTAGGGTCCAACCTTAGGGATCTCGGCCTTAGGCTACGGAGCGCAGCAAATCGTTTTGACCCCCGTCAGGCCCGCTTGGCCTGTGCCCCCCGCCGTGGTCTTGCATGTCGCGGGAGCGGCTGGATCTCCGATGTAGTAGAGGCTGTCGAAGTTGGTGCCTGGATTCTTGCACGTGCCGTCAGCGACCACAGTCGTCTTGTAGTCTGGTCCGCTCGTGGCGCCGTTGCCATCGCAGCCGTTATCGCCGTTGAACACTCGAATCTTGCCGGTGCAGGCCGCTGCGGGATCCACGCCGCACGTACATGGATCGCACGTCGCAGTTCCGGCAGTGCCCACCTGAGTGAGCAGATTGAATCCGCTTGGGCAACCAATGACGTTGTCATGCGCGATGCACGTCTGAAACCCGGCGCCTTTGAGTCCGCAATAGTTGGCCTCGCACTTGTTCGGACGACAGCCGGTGACTGCATCGGTATCCGCGACTTTGGTGCCGATCGACGCAATGGAGCACGTCGGCACGCCCGTCGCGGGTGCGGGGGTTCCAGAGATGCGAGCGTCGGAGTTGCTCTGTTGGCGCGAGACGCACGCGGGAGACGAGTTCTTGGTGTCCGTAGGGCCGCCGCAACTAGGGCCTGTCTGGATGGTCACTCCGCCACCACAAACATAGTTGCCTGAGACGTTACACGTGCCGCATGTGCACGAACCAGATTGCAACCGCGGATTGGTCACCAACGGAAACGGATCGAAGTCGATCGACGGACAAGGCTTGCTTCCTGAGGCGACCCCAAACAGCGTCCATCCGGCCGGAACATTGGGAACGCATGATGCATCAACAGTCGCGCACACGGGAGGGAGGGATGTGTCTGGTTTCGGACCCGCGTCCTGCACCTTGAACGCATCCGTGTTGCTGGCTTCCAGAAGCGGTCCGGCGTCATCGTTTGGAGCCACTGTGACGACGCCACCGTCTTCAATGCCGCACGCCACGACGATGATCGGAATCGAGCCAGCAATCAGCCACAACCAGGAACGACGAAGTTGCAACATCGTCCTATGATCACCGACCTTGCGCGACATGGCAAGGCCGCACGGCACCAGCGAATGCGGATGGTATAGTCCCTCATTGATGGTCGATCCGATCGCTTTGTCGATCCCTGCATTCTTCATCGCGATGGGCGTCGAGGCGTTCGTCGCGAAACGTCGAGGATTGCGCGTGTATCGCTTCGCCGACTCGATCACCGACTTGTCGTGCGGTGTCTCCTCTCAACTAGAGGTCGCTCTGGTCACGGCAACACGGATTGCCGTCTACCAATGGCTCTACGCCTTTCGATTCATGACACTCAGCGGATGGCATGCGTGGGTGTTCGCCTTCGTGGGTGTCGACTTTCTTTATTATTGGTGGCACCGCGCTTCGCACGAGATCAACTTTTTCTGGGCGGCGCATGTCGTCCATCATCAAAGCGAGGACTACAACTTGGCAGTCGCGCTTCGCCAAGCAGTGACCACCGGGTGGACGTCCCTTCCATTTTATCTACCGCTCGCGATGCTCGGTGTGCCTCTCGGAGTGTTTCTGATCATCCACGCCCTCTCGACCCTCTACCAGTTTTGGATCCACACTCA
>JAYVXK010000018.1:0-2810 GCA_043785265.1 Myxococcales bacterium
CGCGTCGAATCTCGTCGGGCGCGAGGACGACGACGACGCGTACTTCACGTTCACGTCGTTCACGTACCCAACTGAGATCTACGAGACGAGCATCAAGACCGGCGTGACGAGTCTCTATTATCGGATGAAGACACCCGTCGATCCGTCGAAGTACGCGCTCGAGCAGTTCTTCGCGACCAGCAAAGACGGCACAAAAGTGCCTTATTTCGTGGTCCGTAGCAGAGATCAAGCGCTCGACGGCACCGCACCAACACTGCTCTATGGCTACGGAGGGTTCACGTCATCGCAGAAGCCAGGCTTCACCTCGAGCGCGTATCCCTGGCTCGAGCGTGGCGGAATTTATGTCGTCGCGAATCTGCGTGGCGGCAGCGAGTACGGCGAGGCTTGGCACCAAGGGGGGATGCGCCTCAAGAAGCAAAACGTGTTCGACGACCTCTACGCCATCGCCGACAAACTGATCGCCGATCACTACACGTCAGCAGACAAGCTCGCGGTGCGCGGCGCGTCGAACGGCGGGCTCTTGGTGGCAACAGCGATCACTCAGCGACCGGATCTGTTTCGCGTCGGACTGTGTGGCGTGCCGCTCATCGACATGGTCCGGTATCACTTGTTCGGCTCCGGCAAGACCTGGGTCGAAGAGTACGGCTCGTCTGAGAACGAGGCTGATTTCAGGGCGATTTATGCGTATTCGCCTTATCAGCATGTCACGGCAGGCACACGCTATCCGTCTCTGTTGATCCTCTCTGCAGACAGTGACGATCGCGTCGATCCCATGCACGCGTGGAAGTTCACCGCGGAGATGCAGGCGCGATCAACAGGAGGCGTGGTGCTCTTGCGCATCGAGAAGAACAGCGGACACGGCGGTGCAGACTCGGTCAAAGCGTCTGTCGAAAAGGTCGCAGACGAACTCGCGTTCGCACTGTCCGAGATTCACAAGCCGAACTGATCTGCTCTTCGTGTGAGCGCAAAACAGTCACGACCCTCGCGAGTGAGGCAGATGTGCCGTCATGTGGGTGTGGCTTTTTTGTTTCAAAGCGGTGCGTAGCGGGTTACCCATAGACCTCTTCGCCGTTTTGGTTTGTTCGCGGAGGTGAGTTTGTCGAAGTGGAATTTGCGTGTCCTCGCTGTCGTACTGGCGAGCGTTTCAGGAGCAGCGGCAGGTCTCGCGGGATGCGCACAGAGCGCTCCAAGCGCACCTGCAAGCAGTGGCATTCAAGCGAAAATTGGCCCGTTTCAGCGATCGGCAGCAGAACCGACGCGTCGTGGCAAAGGTCGCACTGCCCGTATGGGACAGACCCTGACGTTTTCGAACGGCAGCGGCTCAGCGCAAACGACACTCGAGCAGCTCTTGGGACCGGGCGACCAGCCGCTCGCCAACAATGGCTTGTGCCCGCCGGACATGGCGAGCATCGACGATCTCTTCTGCGTCGACCGCTATGAAGCCTCGATGATGGAGCTGTTGCCCAACGGCGACGAGCGTCCATTTGCGCATTTCTTTGCGCTCGACGCATCGCAGGGCGCGACCGCTCGACATGTGGTTCGCGCCGTGAGCGAACCAAACGTGATGCCGCAAGGCTATGTGAGCGCAGACCAAGCGGCGCAGGCGTGCGCGCGAAGTGGCAAACGTTTGTGCAAAGCGCCCGAGTGGAAGAAGGCCTGCAAAGGGCCTGATTCGTCGACCTACGGCTACGGTTCGCAGAACCAGCCGGGTCGCTGCAACGATCACGGCATCGCGCCGATGTTGAGAGTCTTTGGTTTGGGCGGTGGAAGCGATCCTCATCTCTGGGGCAATCGCATGAACGACCCGCAGCTCAATCAAGTTCCCGGCACTGTTGCTCCGACCGGATCACACGAGGGCTGCACCAACGGCTACGGCGTCTATGACATGGTCGGCAATCTGCACGAGTGGGTCGACGACAAAGATGGCACGTTCCTCGGCGGGTTCTACCTCGACACCCACCAAAACGGCGACGGCTGCAATTACGGCACGTACGCGCACGCGACCTACTATCACGACTACTCGACTGGCTTTCGTTGTTGCGCCGACGTCGCTCAATAGGTCGTCCACAACAGCTCCTCGCGGTCGGGGCTCTCATTTCGCTCACGCTGCTCGGATGGGGGTGTCCTGATCGGACGCCAGAGATTCCGCCTGGCACCGCGTTGGTGCAGCTGGCTGCGGACGCGGAGACGACGACCGATGCCTCTGTTTTGCCGCAAGAAACTGGGCCGCTGACGCGATCGTTCAAGATTCGGCGTGTGGAGCAGTGCGTGGTGCCGCCGATTCCTTCGGAAGATGGCGGCACGATCGCAGTCGACTTCGACGTGCCTTATGGTCGCGACGAACGACAGGTGCTGGACATCGCGTGGCCCAACGCGAGCGCGAAGGGACTCGTGGTCATCGTTCATGGCGGGGGCTGGACAGCCGGCGCCAAGAAGTTGTTTCAACCGACGATTCGACAGCTTGCTTCAATCGGATACGTGGCCGCGACTGTGAACTACAGGCTCGCACGCGGTTCGAACAATGCATTTCCGATCGGGCTCGCAGATGTGCGCTGCGCGATTCGCGAGGCGCAAGCGCGGACAAGCGATCACCACGTGGACGCGTCGAAGCTCGTCGTGCTTGGTGCGTCTGCGGGTGGACATCTCGCTGCGATGATCGCCGTCGATGGTGACGATCCAGCCGTCGACGGCGCCTGCGAGCGAAAAGGGCCTATTTTTGTGCGTGGCGCGATTTCTTATTACGCGCCACTCGAACTCGATCGCGCGCATGATCACTACCCGCCCAAGATGGTGCAAGCGGTCGACGAGCT
>JAYVXK010000019.1:0-9184 GCA_043785265.1 Myxococcales bacterium
CTCGAAGAGCTTCACACTGGGATGCTTGTCGGTGATCTCATTGGAGAGCTGTTTCACCTCGAACGCGACATCCCCCTGCCCGTCTCCGTCGAGGTCGTAACCTTCGTAGTCGGACCAGTGGTTGTGATCGAACACGATGCCCGTGGCGTTGCCGCCGCCTTCGATCTCCACCACGGCGACGTTCTCGTGCAGATCGTTGTCGCGGAACGTGACGCCCTCTTCGGAGCTATGAAAGCGAAGACCGACGTCGTTGAGTGCGATGACATTCCGCTCGAAGAACACGGGGGTTGCGATCGATCGCGGAGAGCGATCCAGGTAAGCGCCTGTCGTGTTGGCGACGATCCAATTGTCCTCGACACGAACACCATCGCTCTCTTTGAAGCCGATGCCGATGCCCGCAGCGCCGCGCGCGCCTGCGAGCACATTGCGCTCGATGTGGATGCGATCGCTGTACATCACGAAGACGCCGACCACATTCGACTCGATGCGGTTGTTGCGAACGATCGCGTCGTGCGCGTACATGAAGTGCGCGCCGTAGCGACTCCTACGCACGGTATTTTCTTCCAACAGGACGCGGCGCGAATACCAGACCACCAGATCGCGCGAGTCCTCCATCACGCAGCGAGAAACGACCGCGTCGTGTGACTCCCAAAGTTTGATGCCATCGCCTCGAAGCTCGGGATCATCGTTCGTCCCACGCACGCGTGAGTGATCGAGGACGCACGCCGGGCAAGGTCCCAGGCTGATTCCGACGAGAGTGTCCTCGACCGAGACATTGGTGATCTTGATGCGCGCGGCCTTGGCCTTGATCCCGGAGTCCTCGGTGGTGTGTCGTCGACCGGAGTGGCGAATGACCACGTCGTCGAGTCTCGCGTCTTCTGCGGTGATGGTGACCACAGTGCCTCGTCCACTGCCCTCGAGCGTGGTGCCCAGTTGTCCGCGCAGCGCGACCTTGCGGTTGATCACCAAGTCGCCACGATAGGTGCGCGCGCGGAGCCATATTTCTGCAGGTCCCACGGGATTCGCGAGTGCGTCTGCAAGCGCAACCTCGTCCTCTGCGACGAAGGCTCCATCGGGAATTGACTGGGCAATCGGTCCAGCGTCTTCAGCGAGACGCACCGGGCCCTCGAGGTCGTTCGAACCGCCGCGCGCGTGCAACGCCACACCCCCGACGAGCGCAGCGCACGCAACGGCGAGTGTGACGCGACGACTCATGCCGCCACCTTTTGCGCGCGCTTGGGACCGACCAGCGCGGACGGACACAGCACGCCGCAGTCGCCTCGTTGCGGACAGTCCGCGCAGATTTTCGAGCGAACAACAGTCGCCACGACCATCAGAACCAGACCAGCGCATGCCATCCAAAAACCGATGGATGGCGTGGCGAAGGTCATAAACTGTCCGATCTCTCCATTCCCGAACAACTGCGGAGTAAACGAGTTCAGGTGGATGGGCGCGTGCGGATCGAGGCGATGGCCGAACGTGTAGAGCCAGTAAAATGAGTCTCCCAAGAAACCGAGGGGGAAGAGCAGCGCAGGGATGAACAACGCGCGACCAACCTTTTTGCCAGCCAGTAGCGTGGTGCCGAGCAGGATGATCGAGACCAGCCCGACTCCGTACCCAGCCAACTCTCGTTCGTGCTTGGCCGCGTCGGCGAGGTGACCCATGCCGATGTAGTGATTGAGCATGTCAATCTCGTGCACGTCCCCGCCCATCCCAGTCAACGAGATCGACAGGTGCAGCCCGTGCGGATACTGCGGGGCATAGAGGGTGAAGCTCCACCAGGGTTGGAAGAACGACAGGATGTAGAGTCCGATCGCAGTCGCCGCGAGGAGCACGACCAGCCAACGAAGACCGCGATGCCAGTGTGTGGACTTGGTCGCGGTCGTCGTCACCTTTAGGTGAACATGGTGGTCGTCGACAGTGGTCGTTGATCCATCAGCCATGATGAGCCTCGATTCCGATTCAGCCTTATTTCCTGGGTTTGACGAGGAAGTAGCCCGTCATCTCGAGGTGAAGCGCCGAGCAGAACTCGGTGCAGTACATCGGGAAGACTCCCGGCATGTCTGCCTTGAACGAGATGTTGGCGTGCTTGCCTGGCTCGAGGCTCAGGTTGATGTTGTACATGTCGATCGTAAAGCCGTGAGTCTGGTCCTCGGCCTGCTCGATGCTGGTGATGTGGATGTTGACCGTGTCGCCCTCGTTCACTTCGATCTGGTCGGGGATGAAGTGACTGCGCACGGCGGTCATGTAGACGTCGACCGTGTCGCCATTGCGCACGATGCGCTCCTTGCCACCTTCCACCGCGTTCGGATCCTTCTGCCCAGTGTAAGGGTTGGTCCCAGGTGCGTAGATCTTGATGGGGTGCAGCTTGTCTGCCTTGATCATCTGCGCGTAGTGCGGCTCACCCACACCAATCGGTGCGTCGTAGAGGAGGCGCATCTTGTCGCCGGTGATGTCGACGAGCTGGAAGTTCTGCGGATAGAGGGGACCCACACCAGTGAACCGATCGATCGACATCTTGTTCATCGCGACGACATACTTGCCGTCAGGACTGACGGTGTCGCCCTCGGCCGCGAGGATGTGTCCGATGTTGTAGTGCACACTGAGCTTCTCGATCAGCTTCATGTCCTTGACTGACCACTTGGCCACTTTGCTCTCGAGAAAGAGGCTGGTGTATGCGTTGCCCTTGTCGTCGAACACTGTGTGGAGCGGCCCGAGACCAAGCTCGACCTGCCCACGAATCGACTCTTTGAACGGGAGGATGTTGACGCCGAACTCGTCCTTGCCCTCGAACTTGTGGGCCGCGATCATCTCTTTGATCTTCGAGAACTCGTAGAGCGTGGCGTGCGTGTCGAGCTTTCCGCCGACGACGATCGCCGTTCCGTCTGGAGTCACGTCGCACCCGTGCGGACTCTTCGGCTCGCCAATGAACACGAGCACGTTTTCAGAAGCAGCGAGCGCGAGCGGAAGTACGGCGAGGCCCTTCATCTTGGGCGCTTTGCCAGCGGCCACCAAGGCTTCGGCCTTCTTCCAGTCGATGACATGGAGGTAGTCCATGTCGTTCTGTGACGCGCCGCTCTCGATGGCAGGCTTCCCAGCCAGTGTGCCGCCGGTCGCCATCTCGGTGTTGAACGAGTTGATGAACACCCAGCCATCGCTCACGAGCTTGCCCGCGTCGGCGAGGTCTTGCGTGTAGGGAGGCAGTTCGATCGCCCAGCTTTTTTCGACGTCGATCCGACCCTTCGCGCGGTCGAACTTCCAGAAGGTGACCAAGCCGCGATACTTCTCTTTGTACTGATCGAGCGACACATACTCGCGACCGAGCGGGGCAGGGTACTGACTCGACTCGATGACGTAGTCGGTGTTGGGCGTCACGAACGCACCGCCGTGATCGCTGGCGACGAGCGGATTCGGGACGATCTGTTTGGTCATGAAGTCGGACAGGTCGACGACCGCGACGCGACCGTTGGCCTTGTCGTTCACGAACAGGTATTGCCCGTCGTAGTCACCCTTGGTCTCGCTGAGGTTCGGATGGTGAACATCCCCCCAAGTGATTTTGTGTGTGCCTTGCGAACCCGCCGAGAGCAGATCGCTGCTCTGATCGCCGTAGCCGTAGCCCTGCCAGGGTTCGGGTGTGAACACGCCGATCGATTTCAAGAGGCGCATCGACGGCACACCCATCACGAGCACCTGCCCGCTATGACCGCCCGACGCGAAGATGAGGTAGTCGTCCTTTTTGCCAGACGGCATGTACGTCTTGAGTGCGGCCTCGACATCCGAATCGGTGAGTCCACGCTCGGTCATCAAGGTCTGGATGTCCGTCGACGCTCCCAGGCTCGATGGCTGTTGCGCTTGCAGTTCGCCTTTGTTCGAGCAGGCCGAAACTACCGCTGCGCCGGTTCCCAAAGTGAGCACGCCCACTGCTGCCCAATTCATTGATGTTCTCATTTGTCGGCTCCTTGCGGCCTTGGTCGTCCCGTGACGCTGCGAGTGACTGCACGTCCGCGCTCGACGCGCGGCGTGTTCAACATCAGGTAGTGCCGCCCAGGCGACACCACACTGATCGAAATCATGGGTCTTCTTTCTTGACCTGCTTGCAACCAACCGAGAGCAAGGGGTGCGCCATCTCCCATTTCGAGACTTCGTGAGAGGCATCCGCTTGCATGCGCGCAGGGCGTGCGGCGCCGACGCCAACTTTGCGTGGCGGGTTACAGAGACATGGCGCGCGGGAACAAGACTTCGTCTTCGAGACGAATGTGCTCGACCAAGTCTGCTTGCAGGTTGCCGAGGCCGGCGAATAGCGCGTGATGATCAGCCGTGGCATCGGCAGGCGCGACGTATCCGGCCGTCAGCGTGCGGAGCTCGTCCAAAATCTTTTTCACCTGGACATGCTCGATGCCCATCACCCGAATCGGCCCCTCGAGGAAATCCTGGTCGGCCTTCCGAATGGCGGGAAACAGGATCATTTCTTCCTTCTGCATGTGTGGATCGAGATCGTCGGCCAGCCTAACGAACGCTCCAGCGACCTCCGTCAGCTCCGGGTGCTTCCCAGCATCGGCAGCGATGACATCGCGCAGGAGTCGGTCGAGTCGCGCCAACTCCGCGCGAGTGAAGACGTGATGCGTCTGCTCGATGTGGTCCACGAGAGAGCCGATGGGAAGTTGCGAGCTGGGAACGAAGGACATGCACACTCTCCTGATGCTCAGAGTGCGCTCCTCTGCCCAGACGCGCACTGATGGATGTCATGCAGTCTGTCGAGGGCCTCCGCCTTCTCCCAGGCCCAGTCGTCGCAGCGCGCGGTCCACGAGTACGAGCACCATCTCTTTGCGCCACTCCGCGTCGCCATCGATGTTGGACAGCGGCGTGCACTCCTTGCGCGCGCCCTCCGCGATCGCCCCGCGAGGAACCTTCCCAGGGAAAAGTCCGACCGCGAGTCGCGAGGCGGTGACGCGACGCGGGCGCGCTGCCAGTGCGCTCACCACGACCTCGAGTGACACGACGTGATCGTCTTGTACAATCACGGATGCCGCAACCGAGAGAAGTGGGAAGTCGATCGCAGAGCGCCGACGCAGCTTCTCGTAGGTGCTGATACGAAGTGGATCGATCGGCACACGCAGCCCGACCACGATCTCGTCAGGCGCACGCACCGTGTTGGCGATGCCGTCCGCCGTGTAGAAGTCCTTCGCTGCGATGCTCCGCGCACCACGAGGGCTCGCGAGTTCAATCGTCGCTCCGAGAGCGATCGCTGCAGCCGCGGTATCGTTCGAGGCCGCCGCTACGCAGCGCTTCCCACCCGAGACCACGTGGCAAATTTCGCCGTCTTTCTTCAGGCAAAACCCCAGTGCGCTGCGCCAGAAGTAGGTTTGATTGTAGTAACGGCAGCGCGTATCCAGGCAGAGGTTACCTCCCATCGTGCCCATCCTGCGATGTTGAGGACCTCCTACCGCTGCGGCGGCCTCCGCGATCGCGGCGGCGTGGGTGACGACGAGTTCACTGCCTGCGATCGCATCGAGTGGGGTCATCGCCCCGATGTGGAGGTGTCCTTGATCTTCACGAATGGCGGAGAGCCCGACGACCCCGCGCAACGACACGAGGTGTCGCGGCGACAACAAGCCGCGCTTCATGTTCGGGATCACATCCGTTCCACCGGCCACGAGCACTGCGTCACTTCCCAAGCTCCCAAGCATCGCGAGCGCCTCCGATACGGAGCGCGGTGTGTGCAACTCGAACTTGGGCAACGGGAGCACGGCTACGACTTCCTCTGTTGTCGACTACGCAACGCTGCGAGCACTCGCCCAGGAGACAACGGCAGTGTGTCGATGCGAACTCCGATGGCGTCGTAGACAGCATTGACCACGGCAGGGATGCTCGAGTGCAGAGGTCCTTCGCCTGCCTCCTTCGCGCCGTAGGGTCCTTCGGGGTCGATCGATTCGACGATCAGCGCCTCGATCTCTGGAACGTCGAGACTCGTGGGGATGCGGTAATCGAGCAGGTTTGGCCCATGATGCAGGCCGTTGTCGTCGACGGTGTGCTCCTCGAAGAGCACCTCGGCGACACCCATGTAGACGCTGCCCTCGATCTGCCCCACCACTTGCGTAGGGCAGAGCGCCTTGCCGCAGTCGTGTGCGCACCACACCTTGACCACGTCGACGACACCTGTCTCGACATCGACGACGACTTCAGCAACGTGCGCCGTGAACGAGTACGCGGGCGACGCGCCGATGGTTCCACCCCGGTACTTCCCTCCGAGATCGGGAGGGGTCTTGTACCAGCCTATGGCGCCCAGAGTTCCGAACTTGGCCTCGGCCAAGCGAATCGCTTCGTCGATGGGAACCGCTCGCGCTGGCTGGGCCGCGAACGCGGGGTCTTCGTCGCTGACGCACAAGAACCCGCGCGACACGAACACCTCCTTGGGTGCGACCTCGAACTTCTCCGCCACTGCAGCGACCAGCTTTTCTTTGATCTGACGCGCAGCCGAGAGGCACGCGTTGCCGTTCATGAAGGTGCCTCGCGAGGAGTAGGCACCGAGATCGACTGGGCACAGGTCGGAGTCCGCAGACACCACGCGAACGCATCCGAGGTCGAGGCCCAGCTCGTGGGCGACGATGGTCGCGAGCAGAGTATCGGTGCCTTGACCAATCTCGCTCGCTCCGTTGAACACTGTGACGACTCCCGAACGATCGACCTTGAGTTGCACCGCGCTCTGCGGCATCTCGTTGGGGTAGATGGGGTAATTGGTGCCTGAAATATAGGCCGATGAAGCGACACCGAGTCCGCGTCCGAACCCCAGTTTGCCGCGACGTTCTCTCCAGCGCGATGCCTCTTCGACGCGCGCCAAGCACTCGAGGTTGCCGTTCGACGTGACACGCATGCCGTTGAGAGTCGTCGAGTTGGGCTCGGCAGAATTGCGCCTGCGCAGCTCGATAGGGTCGATGCCCAGTTCGACAGCGATCTTGTCCAGTGTCACCTCGAACGCAAACCGCGGCTGCACACTCCCATGTCCGCGCTTGGGACCGCACGGAGGTTTGTTAGTGAAGTAACGCACGGAGGAGAAGCGGTAGGTCTCGGGCACAGTCGGGATGGTGAGCAGCTGCCCCGAGTAGTAGGTGGTGACCAGCCCGAACGACGAATACGCGCCGCCGTCGATGTCTGTGCGCAAGTCGAGAGCGAGGAGCTTGCCGTCGGCGCTCGCCCCAGCCTTCACCTGCATGCGCATGGGGTGACGACCGCGATGCACGTAGAACTCCTCTTCGCGCGACAAGAGGATCTTCACCGGACGACCTGTCATCATCGCGAGCTTCGCGACGACCATCTCATGGCCGAAGGGCTCGCTCTTGCCTCCAAACGCGCCTCCGAGCGGAGGCTGCACCACGCGGATCCGCGCCGGCGAGATGCCGAGCACTCTCGACAGCTCGCGGTGCAGGTAGTGCGGCACCTGAGTAGTCGACCAAACCGTGAGCAGCCCTGTGGTATCGAACTGGGCGATCGCGCAATGCGTCTCGATCGGGGCGTGCGCGCTGCCCTCGAAGAAGTACTCCCCTGACACGACGACATGAGACTTCTTCAGGCTCGCATCCACATCGCCGAACGCGAGATCGACCGCCTTGCTCACGTTGTCCTTGCGACCACGCTCGCGACTGCCGCCGAGACCGATCTGGGGCTCTGCGATCGCTCGGTCGAGTGTCGTGGCGGCGCGCAGCATTTGGTAGTCGACCTTCACGAGTGCGCACGCGTCGACCGCGGTTCTCTCGTCGAGAGCGGCTACTGCGGCCACGCCGTCGCCAACGAAGCGAACCTCTTCGAGCGCCAACGCGTGCTCGTCGGGCGTCCATGGAAGGATGCCGAAGCGCGCAGGCATCGACTCGCCGGTGATGACCGCGATGACCCCAGGCAACCCAAGAGCGCGCGAGGGATCGATGTGGACGATCTTGGCGTGCGCATGGGGCGAGCGCACGATCTTGGCGTGCAGCATGCGCGGCAGTTTGATGTCGTCGGTGAACCGCGTCTCACCGCGCACCCGACGCACGAGATCACCGCGACGACCAGGCTTGCCGATCAGTCCGTTCACTTGCTCCTCGGCGGGTGAGGCGCGAGCGGCTTCGGCAGGCACTCGTTTCCAGGAAGCGGAACGTGGGCGACCTCGCGTGTGCCCGCAGCGATCTCGATGGCATCGACGATCGATCCGTAACCCGTGCATCGGCAAAGATTGCCGCTGATGGCCTCGCGAATTTTTTGCCGCGAGGGACGTGGTTCTCTCGCGAGCAAAGCCTTCGCGGACATGAGCATGCCGGACGTGCAGAACCCGCACTGCCCGGCCCCCGTGCGATCGAACGCGTCGAGCAGGGGGTCGAGAGCAGGAACTCCAGAGAGCGATTCGACAGTCACCACGGATCGCCCGGCGCAGGCAGCTGCGAGCGTGAGGCACGCGAGCACGGGTTCTCCATCGATCAAGACTGTGCATGCTCCGCAGTCGCCTTCGTCGCAACCTTGCTTGGTGCCCACGAGATCGAGATCGGTTCGAAGCAGCTCCAGCAACGTTTGGCTGGGCCTGGCGACAAAGTCGACCCAGTCTCCATTGACGCGCATGCGGGTGGTTCGCGTTGCGAGAGCGCCCTCGACCAGGCTCGCTTGGTCCGCCACTGCGAGCTTGTGGTAGGCCGCGAGCGCTTGTGCGGACACGGGTTGCCTTGCGCCCATCGCGACGAGTTGCGCGATGAGGTGCTCGGTCTGGACGTTGCCCGTGCGCTCGCCGATGCCACCTGCTGTGGCGTGCACGCCCATCGCGCCGGCGCGCGCGGCCGCCAGTGCGTTGCCAATCGCGAGACCCCGGTCATTGTGCCCATGCCAGTCGAGTTCGACGTCCGGAGCGCCAAGTGATGCGAGTGTCTCGCGTGCGAAGGTGACGAGCGCGTGGACGCCGCGCCAATCCGCGTGACCCACTGTGTCGCAGAGACAGAGCCTGGTCGCACCCGCATCGAGCGCAGCTGCGAACACTTCGCGCAGCACATCGGGGGGCGTGCGCGTCGTGTCTTCCATCACCAGGCAGTAGGTGAGGTTCGCGCGCCTCGCGACCTCGCCGCTCAGGCGGATGCGTTCGAGTAACCACGGCACCGACCAGTTTTCGACATAGCGGCGAATCGGTGAACATCCGATGAAGGCATAGACGTCGATGCCCACGCCTGCG
>JAYVXK010000020.1:0-2806 GCA_043785265.1 Myxococcales bacterium
CCGCCTTCGAACGGAGACACGGCGAACAGCTGGTTCGTGCACTTCGTCGACGACGAACTTCTCGTCACGGGCGGTTGGGATGGTTCGCTCGCGCTGCTCGACGCAAAGACTGGCGAGCTGCGGTCACGCTTCGACCCGCTGAGTGCTCCGATTGCCAACACCTCGATGAGCCCGGACGGTCAACGAATCGCCCTCGCTACGGGTGCGCGCATCCAGATCCGAAACATGCGCGGCGACATCACTACCCTCATCGACGGAGCCTTCCGTGCGACGCCGAAGGTCGCGTGGAGCGCGGATGGCAAGCGCATCGCGGTGTATTCGTCCGACTGGGACATCGGCGTATGGAACACCGAATCTGGGGCGCGCGTCGCGGACGTCTACCATCCGTTCGACGGCGTGCAGGTCGCGACGTGGACCTCCGACGGGCGCCTGGTGTTCCTCGAGAACGTGACGGGAATCGTGCACACCTGGACGGAAGGCAACGACGCGATCTCCTCGAGCTTCCAGTTGCCCAAAGAGTTGCGCCGCGTCGCTGACCTCGATCCTGCGGGCGGAACGGTCGCTGGTGCAGGACTCGACGGCGCAGTCGTCACATTCGATGCGGTCACGGGCAAGCGACTTCGAACGACGCACATGACGGGTACGCCCGCTGCCATCTCTTTCAGCCATGACCCTCGATGGCTTGCGGTGGGCAGCAACGCCGGCGCGCGGGTCATCGACCTCACCTCTGGGAAGGTCAGCGCACTTTGCGGCACGAGCTCCAGCGAGATTCGGTGGAGCAAGGGTGGCGACCGCTTCCTTGCAAACAATGGCGTCAGCAGCACGACCGTGTGCAACTCAGAGGGCAAGGCCGTTCAATCTTTCGAGCAAGCGGGAGTCGAACTCTCGCCCAATGGCGCGCGCGTCGTCCTCGAGAGTGACGGGGATTTGTCGATCAGGAAGGTCGACGAGACCTCCACGCCCGTGCCCATCGGTCCTGCGCACCTCAACAATTTGCGGTTCACCTCGGCGGGGCCGCGGGCTCTTTGGAAGTTGTTCGATCAGCTGAGCGTCGAAGATCTCGTGCACCACACGATGCTGGCGCAGGTCAAACTCCCACAGCCGTTGCGCGACGCGAGCCCGTCGTGGCTCGTCACGGCGATCTCACCCGACGGTTCTGTATTCGGCGCGGTCACGGGAGGCGAAGTGAGTCTCTATGACATGGCGAACACTAGTAAACCCTCGGTATTGGAGACGACCGGAGACAACCCGACGAGCATGGCGATTGGCCCACGTGGCAGCGTCGCGATCACATTCGCGGACGGCGTGCACCTTTGGCAGCACCAACAAGAGCGGGTCTTCGCCATGAGCCAGGCGGCCAACGTGCACTTCAGCGCGGACGAGAAGTTGCTCGCCGCGAGCAGTGCCAACGACATCTACGTGTGGGACGTCGATACGGGCAAGCTCGCGATGCATCAGTCTGCCAACGGCACTGTCAGTTCGCTGGAGTTCAGTCCAAGCGGCGCTGATTTGTTCGTGTCCGCCAATGGCGCCGTGGTCGCGTTCGGTCTCGTCCGCGATTTGAACCGCTCGGCGATCGAGCGCATCATCGGCCTCTTGCCAGACGCTGACGCAGCGCCCGCGCGGACACCGATGTGGCTGAGCGCGCCGCCTAAGGCTTCCGCCACTGTGGAGGCCACGCCGATGGAGACTCAGAGATCGTCACGCCCCGGGATGTTCCGGTCGCGGTGACACCGTTGGCTTTGCGTGAATCGCGTTTAGCCGACAGAGAGTGGAATGCCGCGCGCTCGTAGTGGCGTGAGCACCTTCGACGCGAGCGAGCGTTCGGCGAGCGCCAGGTACTCGGTCGTCAACATCCAGCCAAGCGCGTCTCCCTCGAAGCTGGGCTTCGCGGGGCGCCTGCGGATCTCTGCCCACTGGGCGTGCACGACCGCGATCGCTTCGTCGGCGGCCCGACCCGTGTCCGCGATTTCCGCCTCGGATAACTTCGGAAGTGCCCAGTCGAGAAACACGTAGCCAAACGTACCGTGCGCGGCCTCGTCCTTGACGATGCGTGCAAGGACCGCGCGCGCCAGCGGATGTTTGGACGCGCGCCACGCGCCACGCAGAAGCGGCACGGAGAGCGCTTCGCCGACGCAGAACGTCCGCACGACCAACTTGGCTGCGCGCAACAGGGGAGACGCGAGCGGATCAGGCTCGCCCACGACATGATCGGGATCGTAGAGGATCTCGGTGCCGCCGCCGCACTCCATGGCCATGCGCGCACAGAGCTCGACATGCACCATTTCGTCGAGCGGAAAGCGCGTACCAAGAGCGATCAAATCGAGTGGAGCGCGAGCCTCGAGCAGCGCGCGCAATGCCGTGCAGCATGCGATCGCCGTCCGATATTCTTGGTAGGCTGCGCGCGTCCACGTTACCCGCGCGGTGAGTCGAGCCAACTTGCTCGCGTTCGAGAGATCGAGCGTGCCCCACGGCATCGCGGCGACTTCTGGTCGCATCTTTCGGTATCGACGCTCGAAGATGTCGCCCAGCATCTCCAGCTCGAAGACCTCCGATCGCATCTCAGCCTCCGTCGGCAGTTGAACGTGAGCCATCGTGCGCCGATCACGACAATCCGATCGCACGAGCCTTGATCGAACAACGCTTGTTGTGACGGTGTGACCGCGAGCTCCGTGGCGTCGGGCTCGTGAATCTTCCACCAGAGCGCACGATGGAACTGAAGGCCCATAACGAAGCGTGACTTGGAGAGACCCACGGTGGCCATCGCGCGTCCACTGCTGGTCTCGACATCGGAACGACCTCGACG
>JAYVXK010000021.1:0-2802 GCA_043785265.1 Myxococcales bacterium
GAACGACTGAAACAAGCGGTGCTCGATCTCTTTGGGGATGCCCGGTCCAGTATCTGAGAACGTGAGCACGACCTCGTCGGGCTTTTTGTTCGTGCCGACGTGACGCCTGACGACGATCGTGAAGCGTCCGCCGCCGTCGGCCATGGCCTCTTGTGCGTTGCGTGCGAGGTTGTGGACCACGCGCGTGAGCTTGCCTTCGTCGAAGCGGGCCGTGCCTTTGTCTTGCAGGTCGAGCACCAACTCGATGCCAAATCGGCTCAATTGCGGCTCGATCTGCGTGCGCATGTCTTCGAAGAAGGTCGCCAGGTACACGCGACGCACGAGCACGCTGCGTTCGCCGCGCGCGAACTCGAGCACCTCTCGTTGCATGGCGCTGATGTGATCGAACTGCTTGAGCACAGCCACTGCGTAGGCATCGCGCTTGTCGACCGACACCTCGTTCTGCATCAGTTGCACGTAGCCACTGATCACGGTGAGCGGCGTCTTGAGATCGTGAATGACGCCAGAGAGCAATCGACCAATCGTGGTCAATCGGTCTTCGTGCTCGCGTAACTCGCGCGCCTCTTGCAGACGAATCGCGGTCGACGCGTTCGCTGCAATGAGCAAAAGCAAAGAGGTGTCTTCTCCGCTAAATCCTGCCCGATCGCGCTTGTTGTAGAGCGCTATCGAGCCGACGCTGTCTCCGTGTTCGCCTTCGAGCGGCACGCACAACGCGTTCTCACAGAGAAAGCCAGCGGCCTGATCGAGCTCCATGTCGCGACGATCGTCGTTGCTCGCGTCACGGGTCGAGACGGTCTCTTTGTGGCGCATCGAATATCCGATGAGCCCCTGCCCTTCGCGCAGCGGAAAGCGTCTGAGCCGCTTGTGCTTGTCGTCGACCAGATAAAGATAAATCGCGCCCGTCGTCGCGTCACGAAGCGCAACGGCTGCTGCGCGCGCTTCTCCTGCTCGCATCGCTTCGCCAAGCACCGCGATGAACAGCTCCTCCATCGAAGCCGCGCGCGCCATCGCGCTCTCGAGTGAAAACAGCAAACGCAGGTCGCGCACGCGTCGCTCGAGTGCCTCTTTGGTCTCCACGAGCTGCATGTTCTTTTGCAGCGTCGAGAGGAAGAGGCGCGAGTTGTCGATCGACACGGCCGCTTGCGTCGCGAGAGCCGCGAGCACCTCCATGTCATTGCCGTCGAAGTCGCCCACGCACTTGTTGAGCACCTGAATGACGCCAATCGTGCGGCCCAAATGATTCTTCATCGGTGCCGCGAGAATGCTCTTGGTGCGGTAGCCCGAGAGCATGTCCCACTCGGGCGAGAAGCGTTGATCGCGATACGCGTCTTTCACGTGAAGCAATTTGCCGCTCCGCGCGACCGCGCCCGCGATGCCCTGACCCACCTTCATGCGAATCGATCGCACGTCGTCGCCCTGCACGATGCGACTGACCAGTTCGTCTTTGGCTTCGTCGAGCAGATACAGAGTTGCGCGATCGGCCTCGAGCGCCTCGGTGATTTTTACCAAAATGAGCTCGAGGACTTGATCGAGATCAAGCGTGGCGCCCAGCGCCAAACCCACCTCGCGAAGCGCCGTCGCGACTCGTCGTTCTTTCGCGAGCGCGGCTTCGAGCTGCGCCATTTTCGTCCCATCGGCGCCGTTGCGCGCGCGCGAGCGAGCAGCAACGAGTGAGGTCTGCTTGGCGCGGACGGAGGTCACGTTGTGGATAGTATCGTCAATTGGAGCGTGGGGGCCGAACTCTCGATTCATGCGGTGTCGGGGCTTCGGTCGCGTTTTGCTGGGGGGCGGTCCCTCGGTCTCCGCGCCCGTCGCCGTCCCCCGTCGCCGTCCCCGTCCGCCGTCGCCGTCCCCGCTCCTGTCGCCGTCCCCGTTCCCGTCCCGGTCCCCGCTCCCGCTCCGTCATCGCAGACTCAACATTTGGGTCTTGCTGCGGGGTGGGGCTCGCTCGGCTATTTCCAGTATGTCGCCGTGCTCGACTTGGGGGCGGTGCCTTTGCGAGAGCAGAGGCAGAAAGAGGATCTGATGCTCAGAATTTATCCCTTCATCGTGGACACACTTCGGTCGGTTGGCGGCGTGGCTCGCGAGATTGCAAAGCACGACTGTGATCTGGCTCGGCAACTTCGGAGAGCAGGGGCCAGCATTGCTCTCAATACTGCCGAAGCCGATGGGGCTACTGGCGGCAATGAGAGGATGAGACTTCGGACTGCTCTCGGGTCTGCTCGGGAGGTTCGGGCTTGTCTCGAAGTTGCCGATGCTTTCGGTTACGTCGAAGCAGATGCGGTCGTCGTCGATAAGCTCGACCGCATCTGCGCGACGCTCTATCGGGTCAGCCGATAGTCAGCTTGTACAGCGTGCCGCCGATCCTACTCAGGTCGGCGTGCACGCTTTCGTCTACCTGCTCGATGTAGCCGAGTGCCTTCGATACATCGATGCAAGCGATAACCTCTTTCGAACTGCCTAGTGCTACTTGATAGAGAGACAATCGATTACGCCCTCTCGCCAGCGCCCCCTCGGCAATGTTCAACGCCACGCTCGATCCCGCTCGTTTCAGCTGCCTCGCCAGATCTGGATCCTTCCGCTCCAGCACCGCAATCAACGGCCTCAACCCCCGCAACATCGATATCGCATTATCGTAAATACTGAGCATCACATTCTCCGTTCTACCCTCTTCGTCGGGCCCCGCCTCAACCTCGTCGCGCGCAGCCTCTGTCAAGGCTCGCGTAGCGACCGCCGAAGGCGGCTCGGCCTTGATAGGGGCGCCCACGACGATATGCTCGGATCTCCCGAGCGACCCCACCG
>JAYVXK010000022.1:0-9163 GCA_043785265.1 Myxococcales bacterium
CGATCCCCCGTGATTTTGGCCATGCGAGACGCGGCAAGAGGAGCCGTGGTGAGCACTGCCCAGTTCGCGCGTAGGAGGTGATCGAGCCAGCGCTCGACGACCGCAGGACCAATGACGTGGTGAGCACTCGCATAGGCCGGCTCGCGTGCGCCGATGCGACCAATGCTCGCCCACACACCCGGCGATGGCGTAACCCATGTGCGTTCGAGCAACCACTCACCGAGCTCAGCGCGACGATCGGAGGACACGCGCTCGAGCGCCGCGCACATCTCCACGAGTTCGCTCTCTGCACGTGGTTGAAACTTTTTCTGCCGCGCGACCTTTTTCTCTTTCGGTGCGATGACGCCGTCGCACTGATCGCGAATTGCACCTTGCGCAGCTTCGTCCAATCCGCCGGCGATTCTGCGATACGCAACGAAGAACTGTTGCCAGCCGCGCGTCTCCTCGGGAAAACCGAGACGCTCACCAAAGAGTCGCGCCATGAGTGCTGCACGTGCGACGTCACCAGGAGCGCCATATCCAGGCCTCAAACACGTGCCGACGAGCGCAAAGAAGGCACGCTCGTGATCGACGCTCCGGCGTCGCGACCCTGGAGAGCGCGTGATGAGATCAAAGAGCGCACGGGCGGTCATCGCGTCCCAACTCGCTCGCTCACCCAACAAGCGCTCGAGATCGATCACGAGGTCTTTCGGTGATCCTGATGCGACCTTGCCAAAGACGGCTTCGATCGCCGCACGCGCCGCGTCCACCTTCGTCGGCGGCACTGACGGCGGCGCAGGGATGCTCGATCGCTCAGCGCGAAGATCGAACGAGAGGGAGTGACGACGATGAGGTGGTTCTTTCTCGACGCAGGCGATGGCCATCGTTCCAGTGACGGCCAGCTCGGCTTCGATCACGACACGCGCCGTGGCGGGTGCGCCTCGGGTCGCCGTGTTGAAATGAGCAGCCAATGGCGCCAGTTTGTCGAAGCTGGGCGTGATCGTGACCACCTCGCCAGCGCGATCTTGCTCACGATCGCTCGCGTAAAGATCGAAGCGTATCGGCTTGCCGAGCGCGAGTGCGAACTCGGTGTCGCGCGCCATGTGTGGTTCGCCCTCGTTTGCGCCTCTCGGCAACACGCAAACACCGCGAGTCTCCGCGCCTGCAAGTCCGACGTAATACGCACGCGCGCTTCCGGCGACAATTCGCCGACCCGTTCCAGCACGAGCGAGCCCATGACGAACTGCGCCGCGAGCGACCGCCAAATCCGGATCGGCGTTTGGCAAAACCATGACGTCGCCGAGAGTGCGCGCGAGACGAGCCACGACGGCCGACGCCCTAAAAACGCCTCCGTTCGGCAGGATCGCGTCGACGCGGCCACCGTGTCGGTTCAAAAACGATTTCACGTGTCGCGTGATCGCGACGTCGCGTTCGTAGGGGAGTCCGAACGTCATGAGACCTCCGCGCGGCGGCGGCGCGGCGTCCAGGTCGCTCTCGGGAAAGAATCCTTCGAGCACGATGCGTTGCACTTCTTCTCGTGAGATCTCGGCACGCATGACCGACCCAACGAGCTGCGAACCTCGAGAAAGCAAAGAGACGGTTACCCCAGCGGGCGCGTCTGCTGACAGCAGCGACTCTTTTGCACCACGACACGCAAGCACGAGCTGGCTGAAACGCGCCGGATCCAAGCGCTCGCCCTTTTTGATGCGTGGTTCGAGCAAGTGGGCGAGGGCGAGATCCATGTTGTCGCCTCCGAGCAAAATGTGACGACCCACCGCGACGCGCTCGAACGAAAGCGTCGCGTCTTGTCCAATCGTCGCGCGAATGATCGAGAGATCGGTCGTGCCTCCGCCCACGTCGCACACGAGCACGTCCGCTTGTCCGCCACGCGATTCGGCGAGCGAAGCGATGGGTCGCTCGTCGTGCAACGCATCGTAGAACGCAGCCTGCGGTTCTTCGAGCAAGCTCACCGTGAGCCCCGCATCGCTCGCCGCGCGCAAAGTGAGATCCCGAGCCACCTCGTCGAACGACGCAGGAACAGTCAGAACGATGGTCTCGCGACTCAGCGATCGCCCTACAAACGCGGCCTCCCATGCGCGGGCGAGATGCACGAGCAGTCGCGTGCTGACCTGCAACGGCGACAACTTTGGCATCGAAGAATCAGTCGACCCCCATGGAAGAATGGCGGCCGTGCGATCGACGGCGCCATGACACAACCAGCTCTTTGCGCTCGTGATGGTCCGTCCCGGAACCTCGGACGCGCGTTGTCGAGCGAGTTCACCTCCGACCCATGGCGCGTCTTGCCACGGATCGTCATGTGACTCGCCTTCGATCGTCGCATAGAGGCACGACGGCAACAGCGCGCGTCGTTCGATCTGTGAAGGCGCGACGAGTTGGGGAATCGTCAGTGCTTCGACGTGCTCGGGATCATCCGCCCAGGCGAGCGCGGTGTGTGTCGTGCCGAGATCGATGCCGACGATTCGGGTCATGTCGATCGAATCGCCAGCTCGATCGCAAATGGCTCCTCGTCACCTGCGTCTGCGAGCAAGCGCAACGTGCCGATCGCGGTAATCTCCGAGCGCAGCTTGATCGGCACGAAGTCCCCAGAAATACGGCCCTTCGAGGGGACGGTCGCCTCGATGGGAGACAACTCTTCGAGTTCGCCGTCGCGCCAACGGGAGAGCACGTCGCCCGCAGCATCGTCGCGTCGTTCGCTCGACCCGAAGAATCGAAAACGAACCTTCTCGCCGACGACGAGACCCAGTCCCACGGTGTCGACGTCCAGGCTCGTCCCTTCGTCCATCCCAAAAGGAGCGATGCAGAGCGCTTGGATCGGTGGCTCGACGCCAGGCACTGCAGGTACAGGACTCTCGATGCCAACATAGAACGCTCTCGCGGTGCCGCCACGAATGCGTATGCCACCGGCGACGTGCTTCGAACGACCGTAAAATGCTGCGCCCTTTGCTACCGCCAGGTCGTAGTCAGCACCGGGCAGCTCACGCGGGGCGACGCCACACCAAGACGCGAGTACAGCCAGAACACGTTCGCGGAGAACGGCGCTCTTCATCACTCCGCCGTTGAACAAGACCGCCGTGGGCACGAGCATGTCGGTCGTGCTCGCGTCGGTCGCGTGAGCTTGGCGACTCAAGAAATGCGCAAGGTGCCTGGTTACAGCCGGATCACGTGCGTAAGGCAGACCGACACGTGCGAGACCTGAGCGCGTCGAGGTCATGGGGTGCGCGTCTTTGCTCACGAGCGGAAAGAAGCCCTCGACGATCGCGGTCTCGATCTGCTCTCGCGTGATCTCCGTACGCAACGCGCTCCCAACGAGAGACGAACCCTTCGATGCGACGGAGACTGCTGCGCTCGTGATGGACGCATCCGACAACAATCGCTCCTTGGCGTCTCGTGCCGCAAACACGAGAGAGGTCATCTGCCAGCGATCGACAGTCTTGCCTTGAGCCTCCAAGTTCTGGGCACAAAGGTGAGCGAGGAGCAGATCCATGTTGTCGCCGCCGAGCAGCAGGTGATCTCCCACTGCGATGCGTTCGAGCTCGAGCGCGCCTTCGCGATCGATCACCGAAATGGCAGAAAAATCAGTCGTTCCACCACCGACATCGACGACGAGCAGCACATCACCGACATGCAAGTCGTTGCGCCATGTCTCAGGGCGGGATGCGATCCACGCGTAGACGGCGGCTTGTGGCTCCTCCAGGAGAGTGACGTCTTCGAGTCCAGCCGCGAAGGCCGCTTCGACTGTGAGTTCGCGCGCGGCCGCATCGAACGACGCGGGCACGGCAAGCACGACGGGCAGGTGAGAGAGGCCACCACCATGAGCGGCCGAAAGATGCTCCAAGTAGCGGTACGAGGCTTCGACAGGGGAGACCTTCTCCACGTCTGCCGGCGCATCGAGAGGCAACATCGCGGCGCGACGATCCATCGTGGGATGGCAAAGCCAACTCTTCGCCGATGAGATCAGTCGCGATGGCGCATCGAGCCCGCGCGTGCGTGCGTATTCGCCTACTGCAAAGCGCTGCGCGTCATCCCAAGGCAGCGGCAAGGGTCCGTCTGATTCGTGCGACACATACAGGAACGAGGGTAGCTGCGGGCGTGTCGCGATCTCGCTCGCGGTCACGAGCTGGGTGACTGCGAGCACGGTCATCACACCCTCCGCCGACACAGTCGCGAGCGAAGTGTTGGTCGTTCCGAGATCGATACCGACGTAAGTCAAAGCTCGATCTCCGCTGGCGCGATCACATGCGCGTCGTGATCTTTCGTTGGCTCGGGCAAGTTGATTTTCTGCGCGCGCCAGCCTTTGTGTCGCAAGATCCCAGCGAAGGGTCCCTTGCCAGTGACATCACCGATGAGCTTGATTTCAGCCCCTGCGCGCACATCGCTCACCCGCGCACCTTCGTCTTCTTTTCGGATGGCGACCGAGGGTGCATGCGCACGCAAAACTTTGCGGCAGCCGTCGTGCACGAGTCTCGCGGCGGCTCCGATGTCGGCGTCGCCGAAACTCGCGATGTCTTGCTCGGCAAAGTCCACGAGGCGGCCTTCGCGTTGCAACGCCCCAAGGAGCATCAACGCGCCCCGCTCACGCTCGGCATTCGCGTCGGTCGGGTCTGGCGTCGGCGCTGCGGGCAACGTCGCCGCCGCTTCTTTCACGCCAGATGCTCGCGCCGCGAATGCGCCATCGAACAAGATGCGAAAGAAGGCGACGAACGCGAAGCCTACGCGAGCGCCGAACGAGAGGGGTTGCACCCCGCCATGACTAGTCCACCTTCGCTTGAGTGTGGAGCCTGCCGTTAGCTCAAAAAGAGCATCTCGCGGTACTTGGGCAACGGCCAGAGATCATCCGCCACGAGCGCTTCGAGTTCGTCGCAGACGTGACGCACTTCGAGCATCGCGGGCGCCACCTCTTGTGCGAGCGCCTCCGCTTTTGCTTCTTCGCTCGGCTTGCCGCTCGCCTTGCCGAATACCTCGTCGAGGTTCTTGTTGCGCTTGTGGAGCAGAGACAGCAGGTGCGCGATGCGATCGGCGACCTCTGCTTGCGGAGCCGTGATTCCTGCCGCTTTCGCAGCTGCGGCGCCTTGCGCAAGTTGCGAGTGATACTTGAGCGCGGTGGGAATCACGATCGTGTCGACGAGCTGTTTGAGTGTCTCGACTTCGATCGCGAGCACTTTGTTGTAGCGCTCGATGCGTACATGAAAGCGGCTCATGAGCTCAGCCTCGGAGAACACGCCGAGGCTCGTCAGCATCTTGCGCGACTTGTCGCTATGGAGTTGCATCAGCGCCTCTGGCGACTTGCGTAGATTCGGCAGACCGCGCTTTTCGGCTTCGATCACCCACTCTTCGGAGTAGTTGTTGCCCTCGAAGCGCACGGCTTTCGTCGCTGTGATCGTTTCGCGCACGACCTCGAGGATGGCTTGATCGGGTGACTTGGCGGTCTTGAGTTTGACCTTGAGCAGGTCGTTGAGCTCGGCGATGCCGTCGGCGACTGCTGCGTTGACCAATGTGATGGGGAACGCGGTCGATGCGCTCGAACCCACAGCGCGAAACTCGAATTTGTTTCCCGTGAACGCGAAGGGCGATGTGCGATTGCGATCGGTGTTGTCTTTCATGACCTCGGGGATCTTCGCGACGCCGAGCCGAATGACCGCTGCCTCTCCGCTCTCGCTCGAGGTCTGACCCTTCTCGATCTCGTCGAGAATCTTGGAGAGCAGGTCGCCCAAGAAGACACTGATGATCGCCGGAGGTGCCTCATTTGCGCCCAATCGGTGATCGTTGCCCGCAGACGCGATGCCCGCGCGCAAGAGACCCGAGTGCTTGTGCACGCCGCGCAGCACGCCCGAGAGAAACAGCAAGAAGCGCAGGTTCTGGTGCGGAGTCTTTCCCGGCTCGAGTAGATTTTGTCCGTCGAGTTCTTCGCCGCTCGCCGCGATCGCCATCGACCAGTTGTTGTGTTTGCCGCTGCCGTTGACACCCGCAAACGGCTTCTCGTGGAGCAGACACGCGAAGCCGTGCCGAAGCGCGACCCGACGCATGACTTCCATCGTGAGCTGGTTGTGGTCGGTGGAGATGTTGACCTCCTCGAAGATGGGAGCCGTCTCGAATTGGCTCGGCGCGACCTCGTTGTGTCGTGTCTTCACGGGCACACCGAGCTTGAACAACTCGTGCTCCATGTCGTTCATGAAGGCGAGCGCCCGCGTAGGAATACTCCCAAAATAATGGTCTTCCAGCTCTTGGCCCTTGGGCGGCTGGCCGCCGAGGAGCGTGCGACCCGTCATGACGAGATCGGGGCGGAGCATGTAAAACGATCGATCGATCAAGAAGTATTCTTGCTCTGCGCCGAGAGTGGCCACCACGCGCTTGGTGCCGCTCTGACCGATGGTAGCGAGCAGTTCGCATGCTTTGGTCGAGAGCACCTCGACGCTGCGAATCAACGCGGTCTTCTCGTCGAGCGCGTCGCCGAAGTAGCTGATGAAGACGCTGGGAATGCAGAGCGTGCGAGTGCCGACGCTCTCCATGATGAACACAGGGCTCGACGGATCCCACGCGGTGTAGCCGCGTGCTTCGAAGGTCGTCCGCATGCCACCCGACGGAAAGCTCGACGCGTCTGGTTCGCTCTGAATGAGCTGCCCGCCACTGAATTTTTCGATCGCGTTCTTGTGATCATCGAACGTGAGAAAGGCATCGTGCTTTTCTGCCGTGAGCCCTGTTTGTGGCTGAAACCAGTGGCAGAAGTGCGTGACGCCGCGTTCGAGCGCCCACTCCTTGATGGCGTGCGCGACCGGGCTCGCGATGTTCGCGTCCAAGCGCTTGCCTGTCTCGATCGTCGATCGCAACTTGGCAAACACATCTGCGGGCAGCTTCTCGCGCATCTGCACGAGGCCAAATGTATTCACACCAAAGATCTCCGAGATCTTTTGCGGCGTGAGCGCTGCGTGTTCGTCGCGCGGGGCGCGGTGAGCAAGCGCGGAGATGGCGGCGAAGCGGGGAGACGATCCTTGAGTCATTGGGGCTTTCCTCGGTCAGAGTGGCGCAGGGTCCGTACGGCGAACGAGTCCAACGCGAAAGACGGCTTAATCGTGTCCGCGATGGAGCGCAACGGACAGTGAGGAGCTTTTGCCACGGGCTCTGTTTCGGATTTGTTTCGTCGCTATCGATTCGCGTGTCGGGGCTCCAGCTTCCACAAAAGTGGGGCGTTGGGCACTGGGACAGGATCGAAATCGGGCTCGATTTTGGGCATGACGCGTTCCATCTCGGAGCTCACCCAATAAATTGGCCAACCGGTGTCCCGGAAGGCGGCGAGGGTGTCGCTGAGGTCGCTGCCGTCTTCGTACGCTGCGTCGACAATGACCACGTTGCGCTGCTCGCGTACGCCAAGCACGCCGTCCTTGTGGAAGCGCCAACCCACGAGCACGAAACGATCGGGAGTCTGCGCGAGGACGAGCTCCGTCCAGTGCTCAGCGTTTGCGCCCAGATGAAAGAGGCCAACCGTGTCGATCGCGAGTGTGCTGCTCGCGCCATAAAGCGCCCCAAAAAGAGCCGCCGACGCAAGCAGTGGGGTCGCGCCTCGCCAGTGTCGCGCCAACGTCAGAACACAAATGACGAGCGCAAGCGCGCCCGATCCATAGAGGATGATCGCGCCGCGTGGCGGATCAAAATCGTCGTGAGTCCTGACGAACAGCACCGCGACGATGCCTCCCGCAACACTCGCTGCGAGGACGCCGGCTCGCGTGATGGTGAGCGTGCGGAGTGTCCACGCGGTCAGCAAAAAAAGCAGAGGCATGATCTCAGCGAGGTAGCGCGGGCTGAGAGACAAGTAGCCCATCACCGACTCGTCACTGCCTGGGTCGGGATTGAGCGTCGACATGAAGGCGAGCGTCGACAGGCAGATCCACGCGCTTGCGCGAATGACAGGAGGTGCTGCGCGCACCGTCTCGATGACACACGCGATGAGGCCGACGACCAACAGCGGCGAGCACTGCAGCAGCGGCTTGTCGAACCACGCGAACGACGTCGCGACTGCATTCCAGCCGCGGAAAAACCCATTGGTGTTGACGAGAAAACCAAACGCGCTCTTGCCCATCCAAGCGAGAGTCAGGTGCGCGACGGGCACAAAACTGACTGTGAGGATGATGGCCAACACAGCGCTGGCAACAGCGATCGGTGGCAAGCGACGTGCAAAACGCGCCAGCAGCAAAGCTGCGCCCAGGATCGCGAACGCGACGATAAATCCGCCTTGGAACACATGCGCGGGAGTCGCGTGCGGAGGCGGTCCTCCAGGTACGCCGATGGGTCCGTAGCTGAGCGGATTGAAACTGCCGAAGCGCGCGTGGTTCATGATCGCGATCGCGCACGCGCACGACAAGAGGCCACCGAGTTGTGCAACCACTGCGACGCGGTGTCGTCCAAACAGCCAAAGAGCCGGCACCAAGGCCGAAGCAAAAAAGACCTCCTGCAGGCGCACGCCGATCGCCGTGCCCACGAGCACTCCACATAGGAGACCAAAACCAATCGCCCGCCGCCGCTCCTTTTCTTCGATCGCCCGCAGGCATGCGAGCACTCCACCAAGAGCGAGCGCTGCGCTCACCAAATGCGGCAGCTCCATGAGGGCATACGGAAACACAGGCGCGACGATCGGCATGGCGAGAGTTGCACCAAGTGCTCGTCGCCGCGACAGCACGCGCAACGCCAGCCGATGGAACACGATGATGGCTGCAAATAGCCCGATCGCGTCGAGCAAATACAAACCACGCAAGCCGAACCACACTACGGGCAGGGCCGCGATCGGGGCGATCAGCGGCGGGTATTTTGCGTAGAGATGCGCGCCGCGCTTGATGCTGTGCGTGAGCACCAGATCGTTGGAGTCGTGAATGTCGAGACCGTTGTGCACTTCGAGCGTGCCGTTCGACGCGAACCCGCGCGCCATCTCGAGGTACATGTGCCCGTCAGTCGCGAGGATTGCGCGATGCGAGAGCGCAAACCCGAGCGATGCGAGTGCAAGCGCAACGAGGACGACGACCCAAGTGTCCTTGCGCACGGCGTCCGCGGTAGGCGATCCGCTGGCGATGGTCAAACCAACAGTCCCCCTCATGGCCCAACATTGGTATAGACGCCTTCACCATGGGCATCGAAATCCGCGAACACACGCCGGGCCGCGACGTCAAAGACTTCATCG
>JAYVXK010000023.1:0-2801 GCA_043785265.1 Myxococcales bacterium
TGGCACGCGCGTCGCTGTGGTGGTCGTCGTCGCATCGACGCGACTCACAAGCGAGGACACCATGGAAGACAACAAGAAGATGAAGGCCGTATTCACAATCACCAAGCGCGGCGAAAAGTCGTATTGGACGCGCATTGGCTGGGGTTTCATCAACAGCGACGGTTCGCTCACGCTCCGTCTGGACGCGATTCCGGTCAACGGTCAGTTGCAGGTGCGTGACCACGAACCGTACGATTCGCGCCGTCGGGCAGAGACCGTCGACGCGGCCGCATGACCTGGGAGGAGAACGAACGTGAAGCTCTCCCTTCGCCGCGCGCGTGAAGCGCTGCAGCAGTCGACGTGGACCAAACCGATCCTTCGTGTCGCTATCGCGGCAGTGAGTGTCGTGGTCTTGGCGTGCGTTGGGCGTTCGGTGACCGCGGGAGGAGCCATTCCTTCCGCGGTCGCATCGCCCGCAAACTCCGAGGTACCGGTGCAACCGCAAGGGCCACCACCGATCACACCGTCGATCGATGCCTCCCCTCCCATGCCATTGCCGATTCACGCAGCGCGCGCATCTCCAGACGATCCGGTCTACCTGAACGAGGCAACAGCAGAGGACCTGCGGCGCCTGCCCAACATCGGTGAGAAGCGCGCGCTTGCGATCCTCGAGTTGCGGACCACACTAGGCAAATTCAGGCACATTGACGATCTCTTGCGGGTGAAGGGCATCGGTCGCGCAACCCTGAAGAAGCTAAGACCTCTGGTGCGAATCGCTCGCAACGACGCCGGCGTATAGGTCAGGCCACGGCTGCGCGCAGTGCTGCGACCAGCGGCAGGATCTCTTTGTTGCGTAGTTTGTACGACGCGCGGTTCGCAACCAAGACGCTCGTCACCACGGCGACCTCTTCGATCACTTCGAGTCCGTTCTTCACGAGCGTCTCGCCAGTCTCGACGAGGTCGACGATCAACTCTGCGAGTCCCACGAGCGGGGCGAGTTCGACCGACCCCTGCACGGTGATCACTTCTGCCTGAACGCCCTTCTTCGCAAAGTGCGCGCTCGCCGTACGTGGATACTTTGTCGCAATGCGTGGCACTCCTGACAGCGCTCCGCGTGCCGTCGGACCCGCCACCACCATCCGACACCTGCCGATCGCGAGATCGACTGGAATCAGCAGGTCGCATTCGCGTTCGCGAATCACATCGCGACCACACACGCCCAGGTCTGCTGCGCCGTACTCCACATAAGTGGGCACGTCGTCCGGCTTGAGCAACAAGAAGCGGAGACCGCCGGCGAAACGCACGAGAGATCGGTCGTCTGTGAGCAGCGCGCTGGCGTCGATGTTCGCAGCCGTGAGCAGTTTGCAAAGAGGCTTCAAAATGCGGCCTTTTGGCACTGCAATCGTCAGCGCCTCGATCAACTCTCGGCTCCCTTCACGCGAGAGATGGTTGCGCCGAGCCCACCGAGTTTTTCTTCGATCCGCTCGTAGCCGCGATCGAGGTGGTAGACGCGTCGCACCTCTGTCTCGTCCTCCGCCGCGAGACCGGCAATGATGAGCGACGCGCTCGCACGGAGGTCTGTCGCCATCACGCTCGCACCGACCAACCGATCGATCCCTTCGACAACGGCTGTGTTTCCGCGCAAGGCGATGTTCGCGCCCATGCGCACGAGTTCAGGGACGTGCATGAATCGGTTTTCGAAGATTGTCTCGGTGATGACACTCTCCGAATTGGCCAAGCACATCAAAACGAGGAACTGCGCCTGCATGTCCGTGGGAAAGCCGGGATGCGGCGCGGTGGTGATGTTCACGCCTCGCAAGGGTCCGTGACGACGCACGCGAATACTCTGACCCTCGGTGGTGATCTCCACACCAGCAGCACGCATCTTCATCACGAGCGCTTCGAGAGCCTGAATTTCAGCGCCTTGTACGATCACGTCACCGCCAGGCAGCATCGCGGCGGCACACATATAGGTGCCGGCTTCGATCCGGTCTGGAATGATCGCATGATCGAAGGGCTCGAGCTTGCCCTGCTCCTTGCCCGTGATGTGGATGACGTCTGTGCCCGCGCCGTTGACAGTGGCGCCCATTTTGTTCAGCACGCGGCCGAGCTCTTCGACCTCTGGCTCGCGCGCACAGTTCACGAGAGTGGTTTGGCCCTTCGCGAGAGCAGCCGCCATCATCAGGTTCTCGGTGCCTGTCACCGTAGGCAGGTCGAACGCGACCTCTGCGCCGCGCAACCGGCCGCCGCCGTTGGGACCTTCCGCGATGACGTATCCACGTTCGAGGCGAACGGTGCAGCCCATCGCTTCGAGTCCCTTCAAGTGCTGATCGATGGGGCGCGCGCCAATCGCGCATCCGCCTGGGAGCGAGACTTTCGCTCGGCCAAAGCGAGCCACCAAGGGACCCAGCACGAGCACACTCGCGCGCATCTGCTTCACGAGTTCGTAGGGGGCCTCAGGTCGAACGTCCGAGCCAGCGTCGACATGGACCTCTGGCGTGTCGACGCGCACGTTTCGCCCCAAAAATCGCAACAGGGCAGCAGTGGTTTCGATGTCCCGCAGCGCGGGTACATTGCGTAACCGACTCTGCCCATCGGACAAGAGTGTCGCGCATAAAATGGGCAGCGCTGCGTTCTTCGCGCCGCTGATTTTGACCGTACCCTTGAGCGGCTTGCCACCGCGCACCCGAATTGCGTCCATGTACCTAAACGCTTATCGCGGCAACGCGGTTCCGGCAAACTGCTGACGGTTCAGTCGAGCGCGCCGCCAACACCGCCACCACCTGCTCCGCAGGGAACTTCACCGGGGATGTTGTTCATCT
>JAYVXK010000024.1:0-2799 GCA_043785265.1 Myxococcales bacterium
GAACAGATCGCAGGAGGCGTCACCGGACTCGTTCCGTGCGGGACCACAGGCGAGTCCCCCGCGCTTTCGCACGAGGAGCACGCT
This sequence comes from Myxococcales bacterium, assembly GCA_043785265.1. GTDB lineage: Bacteria > Myxococcota_A > Polyangia > Polyangiales > Polyangiaceae > JANYHY01. The sequence continues at coordinate 85 of JAYVXK010000024.1, forward strand.
CAGGTGATCGCTCGGACTCTTGCGCGCGCAAACGGCCGCGTCAGTGTCATCGCTGGCACCGGATCGAACTCGACGCGCGAAGCCATCGATCTCTCGCGAGCGGCTGAAAAGGCTGGTGTCGACGCGATCATGGTCGTTGTGCCGTATTACAACAAGCCCACGCAGGAGGGACTCTTCCGTCACTTCGTCGCGGTGGCGGCGTCGGTGAAGTGCCCAGTCGTCATCTACAACATTCCTGGTCGCACTGGGATCGATCTCGCGGCAGACACGCTGTCACGCATTGTCGAGAGCGCGCCTAACGTGATGGCCACCAAAGAGGCAACAGGCAATGTGCTGCGTGCGCAGGAGTTGGTGCGGCGTCACGGCGACCGACTCGTCGTGCTGTCTGGAGACGACGCGCTCACGTTGCCCATGATCGCGTGCGGCGCCAAAGGCGTGATCAGCGTGGTGTCGAACGTGTTGCCCAAGACTGTGAGCGAGGCGACACGCCTGGCCTTGAGCGGCGACATCGCAGCGGCGCGCAAGGCTCACCTCGCGTTGCTTCCGCTCTACGAGGCCATGTTCATCGAGGCGAATCCGGGTCCAGCCAAGTGCGCACTCGCGCTGCGTGGCCGCATGAAAGACGTGGTGCGTGGTCCGCTCGCTCCGGTAACCGACGCGACAAAAAAGATCGTGGCCAAGTTGATCGAGCCGTACGCGAGCTCACTGTGAGTCTTCGCCTCGCGGTGATCGGTGCGAGCGGGCGCATGGGACGCGCTGTGGTGCGTCTCGCGATCGAGCGTGAAATGCAGGTCGTTTGTGCGATCGGAGCGAGTGACGTCGGCCGTGATGCAGGCGAACTCGCCGGGCTCGCCGCGTGCGGAACGATCGTCACGGACGATGTTGCTGCGCTCGAAAACGCCAACGCCGAAGTGGCCATCGACTTTTCGACACCGAACATCGTCGCCGACTGCGCGATGGCATGTGCACGAGCCAAGACTGCGTTTGTCAGCGGCACGACAGGCCTCGACGCAGAGGGGCAACTCGCTCTTCAAGAAGCATCCGAACTGGTTGCCATTCTTTGGGAACCCAACATGAGTGTTGGCGCGCACGTGCTCGGCATGTTGCTAGAGCGGGCGATTGCCTTGCTCGGGATGCAGTTCGACGTCGAGATCACCGAGACGCATCATCGGTTGAAGGTCGACGCGCCAAGCGGCACCGCCAAACGACTCGCCGACATCGCAAAGCAAGCGCGTGGTGACCGAGATGCGTTGATCAGCGGACGCGACGGAAAGCCTGGAAAAAGGCCCGATCGTGAGATCGCAGTGCTCGCGCTGCGCGGCGGCGACGTCATCGGCGATCACAGTGTGCATTTGCTCGGACACGGGGAGCGCATCGAGCTCACCCATCGGGCGACGAATCGTGATCTGTTCGCCATGGGAGCGATGCGTGCGGCGACTTGGATCATTGCGCAGCCGCCGGGACGCTACACGCTCGCGAACGTTCTCGAGCACTGACGCACTGCGGGACATCCGTCCGATCGTGCGCGGACATCTCGACACGAACAAAGGGTTCTGCGACTTCTAGCTCATGAAGAAGAAGTCACTCACGGCCTTTGCGGAGACCGTCCTCGGCGTGTGCGAAGCGCAGTCATCCGACGGTGCCGCGCCCACGGGCGAGCACCGCTACGCAGTGCGGTCTTTGCTTGGTGAAGGGGGCATGGGCCGAGTGATGGAAGCAGAGGACCGCCAGTTTGCGAGGCTCGTTGCGCTGAAGCAGCTCCGCCCAGAGCTCGCGGGCGCCCAGGGTCGTTTCACCCTCGAGGCGCGTCACCGGCAATCTCGAACATCCTGGCGTCCCCACCGTGTACGAGCGAGGCACATTGGCGGACGGCACTTCCTTTTATGCGATGCGCCTCGTGCGCGGCCGAACGCTTGCGCAAGCCATCCATGACGCGACCACGTTGGAAGAACGGCTCAAGCTCGTTCCAGCGATCGTGCGCGTGGCGCAAACGCTGGGCTTTGCGCACGAGCGCGGTGTTGTGCACCGAGACATCAAGCCCGACAACATCATCGTCGGACGGCACGGCGAGGCGGTGGTCCTCGATTGGGGGATCGCCAAGGTGCGTGGCGTCGCGATGGGTGACGCAGATCCTGGCGGAGCGCTCAAAGAGCACTCGAAGTCTGGCGCGACCGAGCACGGCAGTGTGATCGGAACCCCCGCGTACATGCCGCCAGAGCAGGCCGCAGGAAATGTGGACGCTGTCGACGAGCGCACGGATGTGTGGGCGTTGGGCGCGCTGCTCTATCAACTGCTCGCGGGACGCGGCCCCTATGAGGACGCATCGATCGGTAACGTCTTGGCCCGCGCGACGACGGCAGACTTTGTACCCATCGACGCCGCTGCGCGCGAAGCTCCAGAGAGTCTTCGGCTGATTTGTACAAAAGCGATGTCGCTCGCTCCAACCGCTCGCTACCAGACCGCCAATGAGTTCGCGGACGCACTCGAGATGGTTGCAGCGAATGCTCTCGTCGGAAAAGACTCGACCACAGTTCGCTATCTCGCAGCCGCGATCACTGCCGGAGCTATCGTCGCGTCCCTTGGTACCATGTGGTTTGTATGGGAGCACGTGGGTTCGATTCGTGACCAGGGGACAATGGGCCTCGTCGTGCCGTGGCTTGGATTCGCTGGTTGCATCACGTCGGTCTTCGAGTGGAAAACCAAGGGAAAGTATGC
>JAYVXK010000025.1:0-2798 GCA_043785265.1 Myxococcales bacterium
GGCCTCAAGGTCGCCAAGGGTGACTTGGTGGCGATCTTCGACGCAGACTTTTTGCCGCAGCCCGAGTTCCTCCGCGCGCTCGTGCCGCACTTCGCAGACGACAAAGTGGGCATGGTGCAGGCGCGCTGGGGTCACATGAATCGCGAGGTGTCGTTGCTCACGCGCGTGCAAGCGCTGATGCTGGACGGTCACCATCTCGTCGAGAACCGCGCGCGCGCCGCAGCAGGCTGGCTCTTCAACTTCTCGGGAACTGGCGGGATCTGGCGCAAAGACGCGATCCATTCCGCGGGCGGTTGGCAGCACGACACACTCACCGAAGATCTCGATTTGTCGTATCGCGCACAAATGGCAGGCTGGAAGTTCGTCTACCGCGAAGACGTCGTCACGCCCGCAGAGTTGCCCGAAGATGTAAGCGCCTTCCGCGCGCAGCAATTTCGTTGGGCCAAAGGCACCGTGCAGACGTCACGCAAACTCATGCGCCGCGTGATGACTGCGCCGCTCACGGTTTCGCAGCGCATCGAAGCCTTCTTTCATCTCACGCCGCACTTTGCGTATCCGCTGATGGTGGTGCTGAGCGTGCTGCTCTTGCCAGCGCTCATCTTGATGCCGGCGACCAATCCGCAAACCATGCTCATCATCGATCTTCCGCTGTGCATTGGCACGACGGGCTCGCTCGCAGCGTTCTACGCGATGGCCGAGGCCGCTCAGGGTCGCTCGCGTTGGAGCGCACTCCGACAGCTTCCTGCATTGCTCGCGCTCGGCGCCGGTCTCGCGCCCCACCTCACCAAGGCCGTTTTCGAAGGACTTGGCTCCATGTCGGGTGAGTTCATTCGCACGCCGAAAAAAGGCGAAATCAACGGCACCCAACGCTATCGCGCACGCGCAGACCTGCCTCTCATCGAGGTGGCACTTTGCCTCGTGTCGCTCGCGAGCACGGTGGCATCGCTCGAGACCGGTCACTGGTTCGCGACACCTTTCGCGATGCTCTTCACGTTTGGCTATGGGTACGTCGCCGCTCTCGTCGCGGCCGAGCAAGCTGCACGTCGCAAGGCTGCGGTTGGCGTCCCTGCACTGGCTGAGAGTGTGCCCCCGCCGGCGCCTGGTGAGGACGAGGTCACGGAACTCGCAGCCTGAAGCATCGGCGGGTGCTTGTTTTAGCCCTCTTTTGCGTCTGGTATCCACACGCGAAAACCGCGTATGCTCGCGTTCGACTGAAGCATCGCTACGGTGCCGCACGCTCGAGCGATGTGTTCGGACCGAAATGGATAGACCGGTGGAGCTGTGGGGCAGCGCATGACCAAGGCAGAGATCGTCCAAGCCATTTACTCACGCGTTGGCGGCTTCTCGAAGAAGGAGTCTGCCGACATCGTCGATTTGGTTTTCGAGATGATGAAAGAGACGCTCGGCAAGGGCGAGAAAATCAAAGTCAGTGGCTTTGGCAACTTCGTCTTGCGCGACAAACGCCAACGTCCCGGCCGCAATCCGCAAACCGGCGCTCCGATCGAGATCAGCGAGCGCAGGGTGCTCACGTTCAAGGCGAGTCAAATTCTCAAGGCCGCGCTCAACCACAAGAACAACGGCGCCGCGTCGCTCCACGACGGCACGCCTGCCACGCCGCGTGGTCCACACCAAAAAGAGTGACCATGAGTGATCATGTCCTCTGAAAAAGGCCAGAGGAGTTCTGTGCTCCCGCCCAAACTCTATTTCCGCATCGGCGAGGTCGCCTCTCTCGTCGGGGTGGAGCCGCACGTGCTCCGCTATTGGGAGCGAGAGTTTCGCACCATTCGTCCGACCAAGAGCGCGCGCGGCCAGCGTGTGTATTCGCGCCGCGACGTCGAAACACTCATGCGCGTGCGAGACCTCCTCTACTCGGAGGGTTTCACGATCGCCGGAGCCCGCAAAAAACTGCTGCGCGGTGGAGAAGCAGCCAAAACCGAGGCGATTGCCAGCGCCCCTGTTGCCGAGGCCAAGAGCGAAGTGGCCACGCCAACCCCGCCAACATCTGCTCCACCAGTGAGCGGGCCCTCGGCGACGACACGGCAGGCGCTGCTCGATCTCAAAGCGGAGATCGAGTCGTTTTTGGATGAGCTCGCCTAACGCATCCGTCGATCCACGAGCGGTGACGGCCCCCGAAGTCTCCGCTTCTTCGGGAGTGCGGGTCGAGCAATGGAGCGCCCTCTGTACGAACGACGCGTGCACTTCGCAGCGAGTCACGGCGTGCTTCTCGTCCCCCCTCGACACATGGAGCGCTGAACTCGCCGAGTTGGTGCACGGCAAACTGGACGAAACGGCTGCAAACACGGCTTTCCGTGCACACGCACCAGGGACGCTGAGTTTGCGTTCGGTCCACGACGAAGCAGATGGTTCGATGCGAGATCTCGACGGCGATGGTCTAGCCGCGCGCACATTCGTGGCGTTCACTCCTTCTCCAAACACAGTGCATGCGTGCTTCGTCCTCGCGATCGAAGGTCCACACGAGGATGCGCTTCGCACCGAGTGGGTGCATCATGCACGCATTTTGGGCCCATTTTCTCAGCCACCGAGCACGTCGTTGGCGCTCGGTGCGACCAGCACCGTGGTCCATCATCCGAAGCAGGCGTTCGCGTCTACGGTCGCCGCTCTGGTGGTCATGGGCGCGCTAGTCATCGCTCGAAGGCCGGGGCGCCGTCGTCAACGGCATTGATCGGTGATTATTCCGCGGGCTGCGATCTGCGAGGTTGCCTCGATTACCGTGTTTCATCCATTGCGCGCACCGTGTTAGAAGGCCCAACCACGATGGACGCGCGCGCCACATCTCG
>JAYVXK010000026.1:0-2796 GCA_043785265.1 Myxococcales bacterium
CGTGACGAGCTTCTGCATGTGTCCCATCTCAGGACTCGTATCTACCGCAGGATTCAGCCGCAATTGCTTCATCTCTCGAAACGCCCAACTGCGCAGACCCTCGAGCACCGAGCGCACTTCAGCAGGTGTCGCTCCGCGCGAGAGCCGCATGTACTGCACGATCATCTGTCGCTCTTGATGATCAAAAACACTGATGCCGTAGTAGCGCATCAAGTCGTCCCAAGCAGGACCTCCACCAGGCGGCGAAGTCGCGGCGGTGTTGAGTATGTGTTGCAGATGTTGGTTGAGCGCAGCGCTCAGCGCATCGACAGGCCCCATAGCGATCCTCAGCGTCCCCACATCGTCAATTTAGGCAGGTGGATTGTTCGGATCGTCTGGCGGACTCGACTTGCCCGTCACAGTTCGCTCGACGGCTTCGGCCACATTGCCGAAGGCTTTGCCCACTTCTTTTGCGCCTGTTTTTACGGCATCGCCGACTTGCTGTCCGATTTTGTCGGTAGGGATTCGCTTGGCGACCGTCTCGACGCCTTTCATCCCGAGCTTCACGGCGCTGCCGATCTTGTCGGTGGGAATCTTGTCGATGGCTCGCTCGACTTCTTTGGCTCCGCTCTTCACTGCGTCTTCGATCCTATGGGTGGGGATCTTGTCGACTGCGTGTTTGGCAGCGCGCAGGAGCATGCCGAAGCCCTTCTTGAGTTCGTCGACTGGGTCATCCGAGGCGGGCGGTTCCGGTGGCGGCCGAGGATTGGCTGGCGGCGCCGCGTAGGCGTCTTCGTCAGGAAGGTGCGGAGTGTCGTCGCGCTTTTCGTCGGGCATCGTGATGGGTCATGATGCGCAGATTGCGGGGGCTTGTCGAGGGGCGTGGGAGCGCCGTGGCTGGTTGGACGAAGAGAGACGACAAGAGAAGGGGTGGTTTGGGGGTTGGGATTTTGTAGGATTGGGGGATGTGCCGAAACATTCGCGTCTTGCACCACTTTGAGCCGCCAACCACAGAGGACGAGATTCGCGCCGCTGCGTTGCAATACGTTCGCAAAGTGAGTGGCGTGAGCAAGGTCGCGTCGGTCGACGAGGCTGCGTTCAATGAGGCGATCGAGGCTATCGCGGTCACGACGACGAACTTGCTCAAAGCGCTGCGCCCTCGCGGGTTGGTGAGAACACGGGAGGGCGAGCGACAGAAAGCTCAGGCGCGCTGGAAGGATCGCGTTGCGCGCACAGCGAAGTAGCTACTTCGGGGGAGCGAGATTTTTTTCGATCTTGTCGAGCTCGGACTTGTAGTTCGCTTTGGTGATCTCTTTCGAGGCGGCGACCGACTCGTCAGCTTGCGAAGGAATCTGCTTTGGGACGGCGGCGACCATCGGCACCGCGGACGGGGCTGCTGAAGTCGAAGCAACAGGTGCCGACGCGGAAGCATTGACGGAGGCCGACCCGGCAGCGTTCGTTTCGGGCTGTTTGTCGCAGGCGATCATCGTAGTGACGAGAGCAGCGATGAGTAGGCGGTTCATTTTGCACCTCCCATCATCACGGGCGCGGCTGGGGACAACGCGGGATTGATTGCCGGAGCAACGGATCCGCCCACGACTGGGGCGACGCCGTTCAAGTGACGAATCGTCGCAAGCGTGCGGTCGTCGATCTTGGGGAGCAGGGCATCGACTCTCGCGACCGTGGCCTTGTCTTTGTCGGCTTCCGCGAGTTTGCGAATGCGCCAAAGCCGCATCGTGGCGTGCCAGTGATCTTTGATCGCTTGGGCTTCTTCGTCGCTCAGGTCTTTGCCATTGGCGTGCACCGCTTCGTCGAGTTCGTGCTTCATCTTGCGGATGTAGCCGCGGCGTTTGGCCTTGTGCTCCTTAGGCTCGTCAGCGTCCTCGCCTTTGCCTTCATCGGCGTCGTCTTGAGCGCCACCATCAGCCTTCAGGGCCTGATCCTTGTCATCCTTGTCGTGATGGTCTTTGTCGTCCTTGTTGACGTTCACGCCAGCATCCGCGCTGTTGGCCTGCGCATGGACTTCGTGACCATGCTCTTTGTCACCGTCAGCCCAAGACATCGGCGCAACAGCGGTGGCCGCGGCCAGCATCGCTATCAGTGTAGTTGTTCGCATGCGCCCATGGATATCGAAGACCCCTCACGGCTGCAAGCTCATCAAGGCGAGTCTCTGACAAACCAGCTATACCGTTGTCCATGCTTCGCTTCACATTCTTGGTTGCACTGACAACTTGTTGCGTCGGCCTCGCCATCAACGGTTGCAGCTCCTCTTGCCCGCCAGCTTCCATGACACCTTGTCCATCGACCAACGTCGCGTTCGCGTCGAGTTGCGGCTTCAAGAACTTCACGACGACCTGCCGAAACGTGTCGGGTCACACGATCGCATCCTTCACAAGCGAGACATGCGACGCGACCATGGTCCTCGGCGATGGCACGACACACAACGCCCACCTGATCTTTACCGAACGTCCTCCTGCTTGCCCCGGCTGCAATCATCAACAGATCGCAGTCACAATCGATGGCCAGGGTCCCGTCAACAGTAGTCTAGTCAACTTCGGATCCGACACGCCGTTCGGTCCCGCCACATGCTCGTCCGACGCCGGCATCGAAGACAGCGGCCCCACCGACAGCAGCCTCGACTCCTCCGCAGACACAAGCGGCTGACGCCCCGCACGCAGCAGCTCTTCTCTCTCTTCCCACCCCGCCAACCTGCGACGCCCAAATTGACCGGTGGCGGAGCGTGCGCCGCCCTTGATCGGGACCGATGGAATACCCACAACTCCCAGCCCCCCAAAGCAGCCCCACCCCACCGCCACC
>JAYVXK010000027.1:0-2796 GCA_043785265.1 Myxococcales bacterium
GTAGAGCGACGGGATCAGAAACAGCGTGAACACGGTCGACACGGTCAACCCGCCGATGACCGCGCGCGCGAGCGGGAGGTTGGTCTCGCTCCCTTCGCCGAGCCCGATGGCCATGGGCACCAGGCCGACGATGGTCGCGATGGTCGTCATCAAGATCGGACGGAGGCGGGTCTTCGCGGCTTCGATCGTGGCTTCGACGATTGGCTTTCCGCGCCGACGCAGCACATTCGCAAAGTCCACGAGCAGCACGCCATTCGAGACGACGATGCCGATCATCATGATGATGCCCATCGCGCTGTTCACGCTGAGAGTCGTGTGCGTCAGGTAGAGCATCAAAAAAACTCCTGATACGCCGAGCGGCACGCTGAACATGATCACCAGCGGATCGACCAACGACTTGAACTGCGAAGCGAGCACCATGTACACGAGCAAGAGCGCCATGAACGCCGCGAAACCGAGCCCGGCGAAGGCTTGTTTTTGCGCAACCGACTGACCACCGAGCGCCGACGTGAAGCCCTCGGGTGGCGGCACGTCGTCAATCGCCTTCTGCGCGGCGTCGCTCGCTTTGCCGAGATCCTTGCCCGGAGCAACATTGGCCGTCACGTCCACGATCCGTTGCAGATACTTGCGCGTGATGATCACCGGTCCACTCGATCGCTGCACGGTGGCTACGTTCGAGAGCGGAATCACAGCGCCCTGCGGCGTGCGGAGCAGCACGTCGTTGAGGTCGTCGCGTGACGAGCGATAGCGATCGTCGAGACGCACGTTGATGAAGTATTCGTTGCCCGTGCGTGAGTCGGTGAACGGTATCGGCGAAAATTGCGTGTTGCCGACCACGCTCGACAACACGCTCTGCGCGATCTGCGTCTCGCTGAGACCGAGCGCACCGGCTTTCTGGCGATCGACCTTCACGTCGAACTCGGGGTAGTTCTCTTCGCGACTGAACTGCACGTCCGTCATCAACGGCTTGCCGTCCGCGTCCATCGCATTGGCGAGCCTCGGCACCAGTTTCTTTGCGTAGTCGGCGGCGGCGTCGAGGTCGTAGCCGACGATTTCGATGTCGATCGGTGCGGCTGATCCAAAGGTCAGAATGCGTTTGACGATGCCCCCCGTGAAGAAAAAAATCTGCGTGCCGGGGAAGTCTTTGCCCAATGCGGCGCGCACGCGTTCTGTGGCTTGAATATCGGTGATTTCGCGTTGTGACTTGTTGATGAGATTGACGTTGACGTTGCCCGCGTGCGGCCCGGTGTTCGACGTGAAGAGCGCGGTGCGTCCCAGTGGCAAACCGTTGTCGGCGAGCATCGTGTTGTAGTCTTTGTGGTCGCCGTTCGTGAGCGCGCTGTCGATGGTGTGCTCGATGCGCTCCGAGACCTGCTCGGTGCGCTCGACACGCGTCCCGATGGGTGTCTTGTAGATCACATTGAACTGGCCCTCGTCCGAGTCGGGAAAAAACTCCGTGCCGATCTTTTTGAAGAGCCCACACGACGCACCACACAAGACCAAAATGGAGATGATCACGGGTGCGCGATGATTGAGCACCACGCCGAGCGCCCGTCCGTAGGCTTGGTCGAGTCGGTCGAGACCGCGACGAATCGCGTTGCCAACGCCAGCACTCGACGTCTTCGGGTGAGGCCGTAGAACGTAGAAGCACAACAGCGGCGTCACTGTGCGCGAGACGAAGAAACTCATGATGAGCGCGAAGCTGATGGTGAGCGCGAGTGGTAAAAAGAGATTGCGCGCGATGCCGCTCAAAAAGAGCACCGGAAAGAAGACGATGATCGTTGTGATGGTGCTCACGAGAATGGGCATCGCGACTTCTTGCGCCGCTTTGAGCACGGCGGTCTTCTTGTCGACGTTTTCGTCCAAGTGCCGATGAATGTTTTCGAGCTCCACAATCGAGTCATCGACCAAGCGACCGACGCCAAGCGCGAGTCCGCCCAGAGTGAAGACGTTGAGAGATTGCCCTGCAAAATAGAGCAAAATGAACGTGGCGATGATCGAGAGAGGGATCGCAACACTCACGATCGCCGTCGCACGAAAGCTCACGAGGAAGATCAAGATCACTGCCACGGCGAGCAAGCCACCTTGAAGGGCTTCGTGCTCCAACGATTTCACGGCAGCGCGGATGTACGTCGACTGATCGAACGAGATGTCCAGCTTCACGTTTGGTGGCACGCCGCGCAACTTCCCGAGCGCCGCGCGTACCGAGTCGACCACCGCGATGGTGTTGGCGCCCGGTTGCTTGAGTACGCGCAAGTACACGCCGCGTTGACCGTTGATTCGCACGATGTTCGATTGGTCCGCAGACGAGTCATCGACCTTGGCGACGTCGCTCACGCGCACGAGCGGCGAACTCGCGCCGGTCGTCGTCGAGAGAGTGAGAGCGGGCCGGACGACCACATCACCGATCGGCTTCACCTCGACCTGAGTGTTCGTGAAAACGTTGTAGTCGAAGTCGCCCGTTTGCAGATGTCCGCTCGGCAAGAGCAGGTTCGCGCCACGCACTGCGCTCACCACATCGAGGATGCCTAGATTGCGCGCGCGCAGTTGATCGCGGTCGACCTCGACTTCGATCTCTCGCTGTTTTCCCCCGCTGACGGTCGCATTCGCTACGCCAGGCAGCCGCTCGAATTGTGGCTCGATCGTGTTGTACGCCAGATCGTAAAGCTGTTTTTCGTCCACGCCGTCGCCGCGCACCACCACCTGAACGACAGGAATGTTGGTGATGTCGAACTTGAGAATGAACGGTTGCTGAATGCCTGGCGGCAATGTGTTCGCGATTTGAGCGACGCGTTG
>JAYVXK010000028.1:0-26306 GCA_043785265.1 Myxococcales bacterium
GCTACTTCGGGTCCGCAGTCAGCTATTGGCTGAGTAGGTCGCTCGGCCTGCCGTTCATCCGCCGGTTCGGCAAGATCGTCCTGCTCAAGCCAGAGAAGATCGACTCGGCAACCGCTTGGGTGAAGCACTACGGAGTGGGCGGCATCTTCTTCGCGCGCCTGCTGCCGGTGGTGCGCCACTTGATCTCGATCCCCGCAGGCATTCTACAGATGCCGTTCGGACGTTTCTCCGCAGCGACTGCGGTCGGCGCTGGCATCTGGTGCACGATCCTCTCGTTTTATGGCGCGCAAGTGATCACGCCCGAGCTCCTCAACGCGAACGATCCCGAGGCGGTCGTGAAGGCGGTGAAAGCGAAGCTCGGCCTCATCGTGATCGGCATCGTCGGCCTGGCGATCGCGTATGGCGTGATGATGTTCCTCCGAAACAGGGCTTCCACGCCCAAGGCCGACCAAGCAGCCAAAGAAAGCTGATCTCGCTCGACCCGAGTGCTGGGCTTGGGAATTGTCCGATTCGGCGCTAGATCATTGGGCATGGCGTTTCCCGAAGTTCATCCGCTCGGCTCGACGTCGTCTGGTGGAGACTCGCGCGAGTTCACGTCAGCGGGCGAAGTGCCGAGCGATCTTGCGACGATTCGAGCTGCCAAAGAAGCGTGGCAGCGCGGGACGGTCGCTCGAGCCGAAGCCAAGATGCAGCCGCGGCGAGCACGTTGGACGACGTGGAGCGACATGGATGTCCGCGACTTGCTGACCCCCGCGGACGTACGTGTAGATTACATGAAAGACCTCGGCCTGCCTGGCGAGTACCCCTACACGCGTGGCGTTCAGCCGACGATGTATCGAAGTCGTCTGTGGACGATGCGCATGTTCGCTGGATTCGGCACGCCTTCGCAGACCAACGAACGCTTCAAGTATCTGCTCGAACAAGGCCAGACGGGGCTCTCCACGGCCTTCGATTTCCCTACTCTCATGGGTTACGACTCGGACTCACCGCGGTCGCTCGGCGAAGTCGGGATGTGCGGAGTCGCCGTCGACACATTGCGCGACATGGAGATTCTGTTCGACGGGATCCCGCTCGATCAAGTGACCACGTCGATGACCATCAATGGTCCTGCGATCGTGTTGCTCTGCTTTTACATCGCCCTCGCAGACGTGCGCGGCATCCCACGCAACAAGATCGGCGGCACGGTTCAAAACGATTGTCTCAAAGAGTTCATCGCGCAACATGCGTGGCTCGTCCCGCCGCGGCCCGCGATGCGCATCGTCACGGACATGATCGAGTTTTGCACGACCGAAGTGCCTCGATGGAACACCGTCTCGATCAGCGGCTATCACATTCGCGAAGCCGGAGCGACCGCGACGCAAGAGCTCGCGCTCACCATCGCCGACGGCATTGGTTATGTGCAGAGTTGTCTCGATCGCGGCTTGAATGTGGACGATTTCGCACCGCGGCTCTCGTTCTTCTTCGACGTGCACAACGATTTTTTCGAAGAGATCGCGAAATTCCGAGCTGCGCGCAGGCTCTGGGCTCGGCTGATGAAAGAGCGCTTTGGGGCGAAGCATGCAGACAGCATGAAGCTCCGCACGCACGCGCAAACAGCCGGCGTGTCGCTGGCCGCTCAGCAGCCTTACAACAATGTCGTGCGTGTCGCGCTGCAAGCTCTCGCCGCAGTGCTCGGCGGCACGCAGTCGCTACACACCAACTCGCTAGACGAAACCTACGCGCTCCCAACCGAAGACACCGTGACGATCGCGTTGCGGACGCAGCAGATCATCGCAGAAGAGAGCGGCGTCGCGAGCACGATCGACCCGCTCGGTGGCAGTTACTTCATCGAAGAACTCACGACGCGCATGGAGAACGAGGCCATGGAGATCATCGAGCGCATCGATGACATGGGCGGCATCGTGAGCGCGATCGAGAAGGGATATCCGCAGCGAGAAATCGCGGCGAGCGCGTATCGCTTCCAACGACAACTCGAAGCAGGCGAACGCGTGATGGTGGGCGTCAACAAGTACGCGACCGAAAAGCAGGACAACGACATCCCGCTCTTGCGCATCGACGAAGAGGTTCAGAAGACGCAGCTGCGCAATCTTGCGGCGGTGAAGGCGTCGCGAGACGCAGCCAAAGTGAAGGCTTGCCTCGATGCGGTGCGAGAGGCCGCCTCGTCGAAAGAGAACTTGATGCCGCCGATCATCCTCGCGGCGAAGGCCTATTGCACTCAGCAGGAGATCTGCGACGTGCTGCGCGACGTGCTCGGGACGTACACGGATCCGGCTGAATTCTAGCCAGACGGCACGTCCGCGCCCGAGGCGGCGTGGTCAACACGAGACAGCAGCGAGGGCCGCGGCCTCGCCTTGTTTGATGCAGTCGGGGATGCCGTTGCCGTCATAGCCGTTGCCGGCGATGAAGAGGCCAGTGTGCGCGCGGAGGCGTTCGTGAATGCGCTTCATGCGATCCAGATGTCCGACGTTGGGCTGCGGACTGGCTTTGGTCCAACGGAAGACGCGCGCGAACAACGGCTCGCCGCGCAAGTCGCCCATCAAAGGCGGTAGCTCTTCGCGCGCGATGGCGACGAGATCGGCGTCACTCGCGTCGAGCACGTCTTCGTGTCCGATCCCGCCAAAAAATGCCCGGATCAGCGCATGACCTTCTGGTGCGCGGTGCGGCCACTTCGACGAGACCCACGTGCTCGCGATGACGCGCCTCTGCTCTGCGCGCGGCACGATGAAGCCAACCGCGTCGAGTGCGTGTGCAATTTGGTCGCGCCGATACGCGAGAAACACTGTCGCGCTCGACCCCACGCGAATGCCGTCGACCTCAGTCGAGAGATCGGGATCCAAAGTCCGCACGATGTCTGCGAGTGCTGGTTGAGGAGCGGCGAGCACCACACGGTCCGCGGCGATCACTTCACCAGACGCGAGCGTGACGTGCCATGGCGCGCGCTCTTCGCTGCGCTTGTCTATCCTTGCCACGCGGCAATTTTTACGGACGCGATCGCCGAGAGCGCTCGAGAGGGCCTCTGGCAGCGAACCGATTCCATTCTCGAGCGAGAGAAACGCGCTGGGCTTGCCCTTCCCTCGCGCTTGCTTCATCGATGCGCGCATCGCGAGGACCAAAGACCCGTGCTCTTTTTCCCATTGGAGCAATTGCGGGAATGCCGCGCGCACGCTCAGCTTCGATGGATCACCTGCAAAAATGCCACCCAAAAGCGGGCCTGCGAGTCGCTCAGTCGCTTGTCGCCCGAGTCGGCGAACGAAAAACTCTTCGACCGACTCGTCGGCACTCGCGGCCTTCTTGCGCACGAACGGCTCTAGACCCATGCGCAATTTTCCGAGCGGAGAAAAGAGGGACGTCGTCACCATCGGACCGATGCGCGACGGAATCCCCAGAACGAGTCCCTCAGGCAGAGGTCGCAGTTTGCCTTTGTGTGCAACATACACGCGACGTGTCTCGGGGCGCGTGCCGATCAGTTGCGACTCGAGGCCGAGATCGTTGGCGAGTTTGGTTGCATAGGGTTTCGCCGCAACCCACGAGTCGGGACCGCCATCGATCACGAAGCCATCGCGACGCTCAGTGACGAGATTGCCGCCCACGCGATCGCTCGACTCGAGCAAGATCACGTCGACGTCTTTTGGCAGTCTGTATGCACACGCGAGGCCGGTGATACCACCGCCGACGATGACCACTCTCATGACAGCAAGGGCCGCGCGAGAGACGCGAGCACATCGACGAAGTCATCGTCTGCATTGAGCGAAGGCGCGCGGACCACGGAGAGGCCTCGCTCTTTTGCCCATGCCGCGGCTTCGATGTCGAGGTCGTAGAGGATCTCCACGTGATCTGCCAAAAAGCCGATGGGCGCAAATAGCGCCGTTTTTTTGCCGGATTTCGCGATCGCGTCGAGCGTCTCGCGGAGATCAGGACCAAGCCATTTGCCGCTGCTCTGCACGCCCTGACTTTGAAACGCGACGAGATGATCGGGCAAGACATCTGCGACGCGCGACGCCAAGCTGGCCGCAGACGCACGCACTTGCTCTTCGTAGGGATCTCCGCTCTGCACGATCTGCAGAGGCAACGAGTGAGCGCTCAAGACCAATGTGCTGTCTGCCCGCACGGACTCTTCGAGAGTGAGTGCAGTCGCGCGGATGCGCTTGGCGAACGCGTCGAGCAACTCTGGAGTTTGACCCCAATTGCTCACGCCCACGACGACCGGGGGCACGGCGATCTCTTTTGCGGCGGCCTCAGTCGCACGCACATAGATCGAGGCGGAGTGTTGCGCCAGCGGGAGCACCACCACTTTTTTTGCGCCCAACGAAGCGAGGACTTCTTTTATGAGAGGCTTCCAAAGACGGCTCGCCATGCGCACGGGCACGCCAAGCGTTGCTTCGAGTTTGTTGGCGACGACGCGCGTCTGGTCGTTGAGGGGTGAGCGACCGCCGATTGCCTTGTATCGATGTAGCAACTCCGCGATGAGTTCTGGCGGTGGCGCGACACCTCGACGAATGTTGGTGACGAACGCAGGGAGATCCGCGAGATCGTCCACGGTCCCGTGGGTCACGAGCAAAACGGCGACGTCGACGCTCACCGCGCGCTCGCCTCGTGGACGTAATCGATGACGGCCTTCACCGTGTCGACAGGCGTCTCCGGCAGGATGCCGTGTCCCAAGTTGAAGATGTGACCAGGCCTATTTTCTGCGGCATCGAGCACTCTCTGCGCATGTTTTTTCGCGATCTCGACAGGCGCAAAGAGCACCGTGGGATCGAGATTGCCTTGCACAGCGCGATCGTAACCCACACGACGCCACCCGTCGGCCAGAGGCGTTCGCCAATCAAGACCGATCACGTGTCCACCCGCATCCCGCATCAGTTCGAGGAGCGAATAGGTTCCGGTGCCAAAGTGAATCACGGGCACACCAAGAGTCATCACGTCCTTCAAGATGTGCGCGACGTGGGGCTGCACGTAGTCGCGATAGTCGTCCGGTGAGAGTTGCCCGACCCACGAGTCGAAGAGCTGAACGACATCTGCCCCCGCAGATACTTGACCACGCAAGTACAGCCTGACGACCTCCGCGAGCTTGGTCATCAGCGCATGCCACGTCTCAGGCTCCGCATACATCAAACGCTTGGTTTTTCCGAAGTGCGCGCTCTTGCCGCCTTCGATGAGGTAGCTCGCGAGAGTGAACGGTGCGCCGGCAAAACCAATGAGAGGGAGTTTGTCTGCGAGTTCACGCTTCGCGAGCTTGATGGCATCCATCACATAGCCAAGCCCCTCCTCCGGAGCGATCACTCGCAGCGCATTAACATCGGCTTTGGTGGAAATCGGGTGATGGATGACTGGACCCTCGCCCTTGGCAAATTCGAAGGGCGCGCCCATCGGCTCGAGAGGCAACAGAATGTCTGCGAAGAGGATCGCTGCATCGACGCCCAGCTTGGTCGGCTGCAAAGTCACCTCACACGCGAGCTCTGGCTTCTTGCAAAGCTCGAGCATCCCGTACTTGGCACGGAGCGCTCGGTACTCGGGCATGTAGCGGCCCGCTTGCCGCATCATCCACACGGGAGTGGCATCCACGGACTGACGACGACACGCGCGAAGGAATCTGTGATCAGCGGCCATGAGACCTTTACTAACACGTGGGCCTCTTTTCGCGTGCGTCGAGGCACTAGCTCTTATGCAGGGTTTTCTGGGCCACTTTTGCCTCTCGCCATCGCCCGCGCAGCACATGACACGACTGCGAGTGGCACCTTGTGAGACACAAAACACCTTAGTTTTTTCTAGACTGAGTTTAGTAAGCCCGTAAACTTCCATCGTGGCCCCACTGAGACCTTAGGAGGATCCCATGCGTCGTCTCGCCGGCTTTGGTTTGCTGGTTGGTTGTGTTGGAGCCATCGCCCTTGCAACACAGGGTTGTGGTGACGATGCCGGTGACTCCACGTTCATTCCCGTGGTTCCGGATGGCGGCTACGTCGATGGTGACCCCATCGTCAACGTAGACGGCAATCCCATTCAGGGAGACGCGCACAAGTGCGTCAACCTGGAGTGCAAGCAGGTCGCGTGCACTGGCCAAGGAGGTGGCGCGAAGACCACCAGCATTAGCGGCACGGTCTACGACCCGGCCGCGAAAGTGCCTCTCTACAACGTCGTGGTCTATGTGCCGAATGCGCCGCTGTCGCTCATTCCGCATGGTGCATCGTGTGACAAGTGTGGTTCGACGTTGTCGGGCAGTCCCTTGGTCGCAACCCTGACTGACGCGAAAGGTCACTTCTCGTTGGCCAACGTGCCTGTGCAAAACGGTTTGCAGTTGGTCATGCAAGTCGGCAAATGGCGACGCGTCATCACCGTTCCCACGATCACCGAATGTGGCGACGTGGCCATCGCGGATAAAAACCAAACACGTTTGCCGCGCAAACCGGTGGAGTTCGATCCCATGGACGACATCCCGCAATTTGCGATGACGACAGGCGGCGCCGATCCTCTCGAGTGTCTGCCGCGCAAGATTGGAATTGCAGACGATCAGTTCACGACGAACGCTGGCTCAGGTCGCGTGCACATGTATCAGGGCAGTGGCGGCTCCACTCTGCAGAACGGTTCTCCGCCAGTGCAGCCGTTCTGGAGCAGCGTGACCAATCTACAGAAGTACGACGTCGTGCTTTTGGGATGCGAGGGTGGCACACACCCTGAAAACAAGGGCAACGGCGCGTTGCAGGCTCTCTATGACTACACGGGTATGGGCGGGCGCGTATTCGGCTCGCACTTCCACTACTACTGGCTCGAAAACGGCGTGAAGGAGTTTCCGACGACGGCGACCTTCAATCATACCAACATTCCTGATCCTACCAACGGGACCATCAACACTGGGTTTCCAAAAGGCCAAGCCTTCTCGGATTGGATGACCAACGCGCAGGCCACCAACGGTCCCAGCCAGTTCCAAATCAAGCAGCCCCGACACGACGTCGACTATGACGTCAACCTGAAGACCTCTGTCGACTGGGTCTACAACAAGAACGAGAACGTCGTGCTCTATTACTCGTTCAACACACCAGTTCCCCTGCCTGCCGATCAGCAGTGTGGCAAGGTCGTGTACAGCGACTTGCACGTGTCGAGCGGCGACAAGCCCGGCGGCACCTTCCCTGGGAACTGCAAGACGACAGACTTGTCACCCCAAGAAAAGGCGCTCGAGTTCATGCTGTTCGATCTCTCGAGCTGCATCCAAAACGACACCGCCCCGCCGACCGATCCGCCAACGCCAGTGCCAAACTGACGGACGCTGCGCCTAGCGCCACCTAGGTCTTTTGGTTGTAGCTCGTGTTCTCGAGCAGGATCACATTCGTCTTGCTGCGAGTTTCGCCTACGCTCGTGATGTAGACCGCGGGTTGGTCTTGCACGGGGCAGACCTTCTCGCACGCGCCACAACCAATGCAGAGCGACGGGTCGACATGCGGCTTCTGCAGGTGAACGATCTTCATCGCAGGCGGTTCGCCATTGGGGCCTGGAGTTTTTTCTCTCACGGGCTGGTCGACTTCTTCCACCCAGATGGCCTTGGGGGAGGTCGGACAGAACTCTTCGCACACGATGCAGGGTGTGCCCATGCTCCAAGGCAAACAACGACCTTGGTCGTAAAAGGCAGTCCCGATCTTGATGGGCGCTTGATCGATACCGAGCTTCTCCTTCTCGGTGATCTTTTGAATTGCCCCTGTCGGGCATACTTGCCCGCAGAGCACGCATGAGTGCTCGCAATAGCCGATGCGCGCGATGAGGATGGGAGTCCACATGCCTTCGACGCCAGCTTCGAAAAACGCGGGGTGGAGAGCGTTGTTTGGGCACACCTTCATGCATTCGGCGCAACGAATGCAGCGCTCGAGAAACGCGCGCTCCTCGACTGCGCCGGGTGGGCGAATGACCTTCGAGTGATAGTTGACGTCGAGTGAGTCTGCCACGCGTGCAAATGGAATGAACAAAGCGCCAGCACCTGCGCTCGCCAGGACTGTGCGGCGATCCAAATCGGGTTTGCGGATGGTGCTCTTGCGATTCGGCAAGAAGCGAAACTTGATGACGTCCTCAGGGCACGCTGTCTCGCAATTGAGACACATGTGACACTCGTCTTGCCGCCATTTTACGCCACCTTGAGGACTATCGGCGCCCTGGCAGTTGACCAGGCAAAGGTTGCAGTCGGTGCATTTGGCGTGATCTTTCTCCATGCCGAAGAGTGCGAATCGCGCAAAGACGCCCAAGAACGCGCCGAGCGGGCAAAGCACACGACACCAAAAACGCGGAATGAAGCGATTGGCAAATAGCACCGCGACCAGCAAAAACATGATGAGCCAAGTCTGGTGAAAATAGAACTGATGCGACTGCCAAACCGTGTGCGACAGAAAATCTTGTGATTGATCTGCTGCGCTCTGAATCGGTCGCGAGGCGACGTGCGAGTTGATGTCGGAGACGCCGCGACCAGAGAGATATTGCGCGGCAGGCAAGACACCAAGACCGATGGACCGCACCGCGATGCAGATAGGGTCGAACATGCCGCCAATCGCACTACCGAACACCGATGCGAGCAGAAACGCGTACATCAAATAATATTTCGCGCGCTGGTAGGTGTGTGTCTTGTTCGCTTCGACTCGCACAGCACCACGACCGCGACGCGACGGCAGCAGCCATCCAAAAAAATGATGGAGCGTACCAAACGGGCAAATCCAGCCACAAAACACGCGGCCAAACACCAGTGTGAGCGCGAGCATGCCCACGCTCCACAAGAGTCCGCGATAGACCGTGTGCGTGGAGAGGAGAGTCATCGCGCCCACGAATGGGTCAGCGAGCAGATACGCCTCTACCGGATAAGGCAGGCGAACCGGTGTGTCGGATTGCGCGGAGAACGATCCACGAAAACCGGTTTGGAATACGAAGTAGCAAAACAGACCGAAGAAAAATACCTGAGAAAACCGACGCAGCCACATGAGCACGCGAATGCTCGTGCGCGCGGGGATGCCGGAGCCAGCGCGCGAGGGATCTTGCTTTTGAGGTTTGGCAGGTTTGGTCGGCAGCGAAGTGGCGTCGCCGACCGACGAAGCCGAATTGGCATTAGCGTAGTTGGCATTCGCCGAGAGGGTCGGTGCGGTGGCCGGTTTGTCTTTGCAGCCGCACGCTCCAGACTTGCACGACTTCTTTTCGGCGGCGGCTTTGACTACGGGTTCTGGTAGGCGTGGTGACCATGTGGTGTCTTGGTCGATCGCGTCGACAACGCCGACACGCCCTGTTTTCCAGGGGATTGGCTCGACGTGAACATGGTGCTCGTGCGGGCTACCGACGGACGGATCGAGCGTGACGCCTGCGTGCGGGTCCACTCAGACCTCCTTCATGCGGAGGTTCTCCCAGTACATCGTTCCGATGCCGCGCTCGTGCGCCATCTTCAGATAGGAGAGATTCTTTCGGTCCTGCCCGATGAGTGTGCACGCGTAAGCATCTGCAGCGACCTGATCGACACTCGCGATCACCGTCAGCATCTCGCGCGTGTCGTCGATGTTGCCGCCTTGTGGACCGTTGCGCATCAAGACACGCGTGGCGTCGATGATCGTGAGTGTGGGGCGCATGAACGTGGCCAAGTCGGCAATCGAAGTATCGATATTTTGATGAAGCCGATTGCGACGTCCGCCCAAAACGCCGTACCAGTTCTTCATCGCTGCGGTGAATTTTGCCAAATTGTGATGCTTGGCAACAGGCACATTGATCACCTTGTCAGCGTCGACGAGAGCGGTGAACACGGGCCACTCGTCCAAGACATCGCCCTGCAGGCGCATCGTGCGGTAGCGATGTTCTGCGGGTAAAATGACGTCTGCGCCGTTGTCGTAGGCTGCCTTCCAGATTCCTGAACGTTGAAAGCACCGATTGGGATCGTTGCACGAACCATCGGCGACGACGACCGTCTTGGCGCCTGCGTCGAACGCGAGCTTCACGACTGCGCCCACCACATCGGGATTGGTATTGGCTGCATGAATGGGCATGCGGTCCCAACCGATATTCGGTTTGACCACGACGACATCGCCACGAGAGACGAACTTTCCCATGCCGCCCATCGCATCGAGCGCGGCTTTGACGAGCGCTTCTGCGGTAGGCGCCTTGCCGTCGCCGTCGCGATGCCCCCGTGCGATCGCAAGCTCGGCGTTGTTTAGATTCTGTTTTGGGTCAGTCAGTCGATAGTCGCGAACTTGTCGAGCGCCCTGTCCGGTGGCCACACCAAAACCGCCACGGTCCCATTCGAGACGACCCACGAGCGCGGCGCCCGCGAGCACGCCCGCTGCACCACCAACGCGGGTGAGCAATTCGCGACGGGACGGCCGTGCGAAATCGGGGGATGCTGGCTTTTTTGGCTCGTTCACGCATCTCTGTCTTAGCTCGTTCGAGGCTCGATCGGCAACTCTGGTACAGGTCGGAGGCGATGGACAAAGCGAGCGAGCGCATCGTCAAGGGTCCGCTTGCGCTCGAGGTAGCTCGATTTGGCGTCCCGCTCGCGATCGGAATGGTCCTACAAACGACCTTCAATCTCGTCGACGCCTACCTCGTCGGGCAACTTCCACGAGAGGAAGTCGGCGCATCTCTTGGCGCATTGGCGATCTGCGATCAACTCGCCGCCGTGGGCACTATCATCAGTTATGGCGTCACCACCGGCGCCGCCGCGCTGCTGTCGCAGAACAAGGGTGCTGGCGACCGACTCGCGATCGCGCGGACGGCATGGGCCTCTCTCTTTTTGATCGCCGCACTCAGCGCTGTCTTCGCTGTCTTGGGTCTCTGCCTGGCAGGTCCCATCGTGACGGGTCTCATCGGCGCCAAAGGCGAAGTCGCCGTGATCGCCACGCGATACTTGAGAGTCATCGTCGGCGGCAGTTTCACGATCTTCTTTTTGCTGCACCTCACGGGCATGCAACGCGCGCTCGGGTCGTCGAAGACTCCGGTGGCGTTGCTGGTGGGCGGCAATGTGCTCAATGTGTTTCTCGCGGTGCTCTTGGTATTTGGCGACGGGCCGGTTCCGAGCGCGTTGTCGTGGTCGGCGCACTTGGCGCACACCCTTTCGATCCCGCGCATGGGAATGGTCGGAGCGGCGTGGGCCACAGTCATCGCACGCGCGATCGTGCTCGTGCCGACTGTGATTGTCTTGCTTCGCCGTGAACGCGTCGGTCCACCCGAAGGTCGATGGTCTCCGGATCCGGCTGAAATACGCCGGATTGTGCGTCTGGCGTGGCCATCATCGGCGCAGTTCGTGTTGCGCATCGGCGCGGTGATCTTGGTGACGTCACTCGTCGCGCGATATTTCACCACCGACCATGATCAGACAGCGACCACCGCGATGGGTCTCGTCTTCCGACCCGACACGATGGCGATGTTCGTGGCGATGGGCTGGGGGAGCGCGGCGCAAACTTTCGTTGGACAGAACTTGGGCGCGGGCGAAAGAGAACGCGCAAAACGCGCAGGCTTCATCACGGCGGGTTACGACGCCGCGACCAACGTGCTGCTTGCTGTTGGTTTATGGATGTTTGGCGAAACGATTTTGCGCCAGTTCGATGGAGACGAAGCGCCCCTCGCGATCGCGATGCACTATCTCCACGCCGTCGCGCCAAGCTATGTCGGCCTGGGAGTTGGTATCGTTTTGGGCAACGCGATGACCGGAGCCGGAGCCGCGAGGACCACACTGCTCGTAGACGGCGCGGTCATCTTCTTCGTGCAAGCTCCCTTGATGATCGTCGCGCTCGAAGCCTTTCACGTGGGTCCGGCAGGCCTGTTTGTGTGCGTCGCAGCGACCAATGTCGCGTTTGGTCTCGCCAACGCGATCGTCTACGCAAAAGGCCGCTGGCTCGGCGCAGCACGCTCGACCGCTGCGAGGTAGTGCTATGTTCCGCGTGTGCCCGAGCCATTCGTCACTGCGGATCATCGCGACCTCTTGGCAGAAGAGCGAACGATCACTTGTGACGCATGCGGTGGCAGCATCCCCGACGAGGACGCATCTCACGCGCTGCGCGGCGAAGGCGAGTACGTCTGGGCGCGAGGCGAAGACGTGCGACGCGAGCTTGCGCCGTTGTGTCCGACCTGCGCCACGGCGATTTTCGGCGCGGCGATCGCGTCCTTCGAAGTCGAAGAAGAAGGCTGAGGCTACTGCATCGTGGGCGTGCCGACGCCTCTGCGCGGCGGCCGTCTGACCAGATGTTCGTTGCAAGCAGTGCGCAGAACATCCGAAAGCTGCGTCGACTCGGCGACCAATCGCAACTCGTGACGCATGAGCAAGCTCGCGAGCGGCACCGCGACTTCGTGAGGAGTGGCGGGGTTGAGCATCAGCGCGAGTCGCACACGAGAGCGATGCACCCAACGTGGCGCACGCGCGATCTCGGCTAAAATCTGCGGGCGCGAGGGTCGACGCGCGATCAACTGCACGAGGTCGTCTTCGGTGAGTCGAGGATTGGCGAGCAACCCCGCGATGACATCAGGATGGGGATCGGACAGCAATCGGGCCAACAGGTTTCGATCGTGTTTGCGCGCGAGACTCTTGCGCTCTCCCAGCGTGAGCGGTCGGCCAAAACCATAGTCGGGCACGCGATCATTCTTTGGCGTGTCGGTGCTCGGTCGCGCTCGCACGGGGTGACTGATGAGTCGATCGAGAGACAGCAACGCCGACCCGGCGGCTTCTTCGCGCAGGTATTGAACGATCTCGGTCATCTCTGCGGACGCGAGCGCGTCTACGATCGCGGTGAGGGCCTCACGCGCACGCGCGTCTCCATTTTCGCCACGCATCGCGACGTCGTCGAGCAAGGGCGCGAGTGTGCGCGCGTCCATCGTGCGAAACACGTCCCGCGACCACGCCGCTCGAAGAGAAGCGTCTGCGAGGCCGAGGATCACGCGCACGAGATCGAGGGCCGACATCGTTTCAGAATCCGAGGTCGGGCTTCCCGGTGTGCGAGGTCGTCGCCGCCGACGCCGAAGGCTTGGCGGACGGAACTGGCTTGTTTCCGCCTATTTTGCTGCTTGGCGTAGGACTGCCGTTGGTGTGCACGATGGCGACAGATGCGGTGGCGACCGGGGTGGTGGCGGTCGTGGCGGAGGGTGGCGGATCGACGGCTACGAGCGGAGTCGCGCTCGCAGTTGCGCTAGGCGCAGTCGCTGTGACCGCCACCGACACCGACACCGTGGGAGTGACGGCCGCATTCGTCGACTTGCTCTTGAGTGCAAACACTCCGACACCAATGGCGCCGAGCAACACCACAGTCGCACCCGCGATCACCAACACCATGCTGCCTTGCTTCTTCGGGGGTTCTTCGAAGAGAGTGCGTGCTGCGGGATCGGGCGTTGCAAACTGCCCAGCGGTTGGGTTCGGAGTGGCATTGCCATAAGGGTTGGGTGTGACGGCACCGTAAGGATTCGGCGTGACTGCCCCAAGTGGGAGAGTGCCTCCGCTCCCGGGCGCGGCACGCGGATCTGCCTTGAACGTGCCGGTTCCATCACCCGCGACGCCGAGCGACAGCGCCAGAGCGTCGATGAACTCTTTTGACGACTGAAAGCGCGCGGCAGGATCTCGCGCTGACGCACGCGCCCACCAGGCGTCGAAGCTGGGTGGTACGTCTGGCGCGACACGCGATGGCACGGGCAACTCACTGACCATGATCTTCATGAGAAGGTCGCCGAGCGCTTCGCTCTCGAATGGCAAACGCCCTGTCACACATTGAAACGCGATGACGGCCATCGACCAAAGATCCGAGCGAAAGTCGACGGTCTTGGTGCCCTGCGCTTGCTCGGGGCTCATGTAATAGGGCGTCCCGAGCATCGCGCCGGTTTTCGTGTTCGACGCAGACTCCATCCCAGTCTTGCTGCTCTTCGCGATGCCGAAGTCGAGCACCTTGGTGATCTCGCGATCGTCGTCTCGCACGAGGTAGATGTTGTCGGGCTTGAGATCGCGATGCACGATCCCAAGTTGATGAGCTTTGGTGAGAGCGCGACAAACCTGGCCAAGCACGTGGACGACCTGCGCAGGTGGAAGGCGACCTTGCTTATCGAGACGCTTGCCTAAGTCTTCGCCGTCGAGCAGCTCCATCGCGATGAAGGGCGTGCCCTCCCAAATCGCGTGATCGATGATCTGGACCACATGCGGACTGCGTAGAGCCGCCGCCGCTTTGGCTTCGCGTTCGAAGCGGGCCTGCATTTCAGGTACATGCGCGTGATCGCCCTCGATGAACTTGATCGCGCATTGCGTGTCGAGCGCGGTCTGCTGCGCGAGCCACACGGATCCCATGCCACCTTGACCGAGCTTTCGAATGAGCCGGAAACGACCAGCGACCACCACATTCTCAGCAAGCTCAGGCATTGCCGCTCAAAATACGGCCAAATTGCTCCGCGCACAAGCAAGCGGCTCGAATACGTCGAAAGTTCGGGCGCGCTAGTCCTTTGGCGGGCTTGCCAACTCACGGCGGGATCTGCACAGTCCGAAGGAGTGAGCCCTCCCAACATCCCCAAGGAAGGCGAAGGCGACGGAGACACCGGCACCGTCATCGACATCAAACCGAAGACGACGTCACCGCGTCGTTATCAAGTCGTCTTCCACAACGATGACTACACGACGATGGAGTTCGTGGTCCTCGTGCTGAGACAGTTCTTCCACAAGAGTGAGACCGAAGCGATTTACGTCATGCTCACAGTGCACAAGAAAGGCCGCGCAGTTGCTGGCCTCTACAGTCGCGATGTCGCCGAGACCAAGGTGGCAGAGGTGACTGACTTCGCACGCGAACATGGAATGCCGCTTCTGGTGACCGCAGAACCGGAGCCGGAGTGAAATGCGACTCAGCACAGAAGTAGAAATCGCCCTCAGTTTAGCCGCAAGCGAAGCGGCGCGCCGTCACCACGAGTACATCAGCCTGGAGCATTTCCTCTATGCGCTGTTGTTCGACGACGAGACGGCAAATGTGGTGCGGCACTCGGGCGGCGACGTGAAGCTCCTCAAAGAGCGACTCGAAGAGCACCTCGATGGTCTCGAGTCCGTGCCTGAAGACGAAGCGGTTCAGCCCAATCCCTCGCTCGGTTTGCAACGCGCTCTCAGACGCGCGGCAGCTCACGTGCAATCGAGCGGCAAAGAAGAAGTGAAAGGTCAGCATGTGCTGGTCGCGATCTTCGCAGAGCAGGATTCGTTTGCGGTGAGCATCCTCGAGCAAGTGGGAGTGACGCGTCTCAGTGTGGTGAGTTTCATCTCGCACGGAGTGTCTCGTGTGGAAGAGACTGCGCTCACCGGCGATCCACGCCACACGGATGCCAAAGGCGAAGAAGGCCAAAAAGACCCGCTCGAAGCGTTTTGCGTGCACCTCAACAAAGAGGCCAAAGAAGGCCGTATCGACCCTCTGATCGGTCGCAGCAAAGAGATCGCGCGCATCGTGCAGATCCTCGCTCGACGAAAAAAGAACAACCCCATGCTCGTGGGCGACTCGGGTGTTGGCAAAACCGCCATCGTCGACGGGCTCGCGCTCGCCGTGCACGAAGGTCGCGTCCCCAAAGCACTCGAGGGTTCGCAAGTGTACTCACTCGACATGGGCGCCCTTCTCGCGGGGACTCGCTACCGCGGCGACTTCGAAGAGCGACTCAAGGCCGTCATGAAGGGCCTGCAAAAGCTAGACAACGCGGTCCTCTTCATCGACGAAATTCACACCATCGTCGGCGCGGGCGCAACGAGCGGTGGCTCGATGGACGCTTCGAACTTGCTCAAGCCAGCGCTGGCCGCCGGCAAGTTGCGCTGCATCGGCTCCACTACTTTCGAGGAGTATCGATCGCACCTCGAGAAGGATCGCGCGCTGTCGCGTCGTTTCCAGCGCGTCGAAGTGTTGGAGCCAAGCGTCGACGAGACCCGCTTGATTCTTCACGGTCTCAAATCGAAATACGAGGCGTTTCACGGCGTAAAATACACCGACGACGCAGTCGAGGCCGCCGCGAGTCTCGCGTCGAAGTACCTCAACGATCGCAAACTGCCAGACAAGGCGATCGATCTTCTCGACGAAGCGGGCGCCGCCGTGAAACTCGCGGGCGGCATGTCGAACGCAAACGCACAGGCCGAGGTGCCCGAGGCTGGTGCGTCGATGACGGTGACCGTGGGCGACATCGAAACCGTCCTCGCGCGCATGGCGCAAATTCCGCCGCGTGAGGTCAAAGGCAGTGATCGCGATCGCCTCAAGGTGCTCGACGCCGATCTCAAACGAGTGGTGTTCGGCCAAAACGAAGCGATCGACCGTTTGGTCAGCGCGATCAAACTCTCTCGGGCAGGCTTGCGTTCGGCAGAGAAACCGATCGGCTCGTTCATCTTGACGGGTCCGACTGGCGTCGGAAAAACAGAAGTCGCCAAACAGCTCGCCAAGACGCTCGGCATCGCCTTCCACCGCTTCGACATGAGCGAGTACATGGAGCGCCACACGGTCTCGCGTCTGATTGGCGCGCCGCCTGGTTATGTTGGCTTCGACCAAGGAGGATTGTTGACCGACGCGATCAGCAAAACGCCGCACGCGGTCCTGCTGCTCGACGAAATGGAGAAGGCACACCCCGACGTCTTCAACATCCTCTTGCAGGTGATGGACCACGGCAAACTCACCGACAACAACGGTAAGCAGAGCGATTTTCGCCATGTGATCTTGCTCATGACGAGCAATGTCGGCGCGCGCGATCTCGCTCGCAACACGGTCGGCTTTGGGGCCGGGCGCAACGTCAACGAAGCCGATCGCGAATTCAAGCGCATGTTCTCGCCTGAATTTCGCAACCGCCTCGACGCGCGCATCATGTTCAATTCGCTGTCGCGCGAGACCATGTCGAGCATCGTCGGTAAGTTCGTGCGTGAGTTGCGTGTCCAACTCGCCGAGAAAAAAGTCGAGATCGATTTCACAGACAACGCTCTCGCTTACCTCGCGGACAAGGGCTACGACCCCGACTTCGGCGCTCGACCTCTCAGTCGCGTCATCGACGACGACGTGAAGCGCGCGCTTGGTGAAGAACTCTTGTTTGGTGCACTCGAGCACGGCGGCAAAGCAAAAGTCGACGCGAAGGACGGCAAGCTGACGTTCATCTACGAGAGCGCTGAAGCACCCGCTGAAAAAGCGAAAGACCTGTCGACCGTCAACTGAGCTCTGGCTTGATTGCCAAAGCTGAACGCATGTATAGTGCCCGTCGTGAGACCTCTTCCGATGGCAAACCCAGCCAATCCTTGGGCGACGACAGACGTCGAGTACGAAGCCGGCGAGACGCCGACCCAGTCTCTCGAAGTCTACGAAGACCAGTCGCAGTCAATCCTCTCGCGCAACGACAGTCCTGATCTCTCGTTTCGATGGACCGCCAATCCGTATCGCGGGTGCATGCACGCGTGCGCCTATTGCTACGCGCGACCAAGCCACGAGTACTTGTCGTTTGGCGCCGGCACCGACTTCGATCGCAAGATTGTGATCAAGCGCGACGCCGCGAAGTTGTTGCGCGATGCGTTCGACAAGAAATCGTGGAAGGGCGAGCTCGTCGTCTTCAGCGGCGTGACCGATTGCTACCAGCCGCTCGAGTCGACCTATCGGCTTATGCGAGAGTGTCTGCAAGTATGTGTAGAATACAAGAACCCCGTGTCGATCGTCACCAAGTCACCTCTGGTCGAGCGCGACATCGACGTCCTCTTGCAGCTCCAACAAGTCGCACGCGTGTCGGTCGCGATCAGTGTCCCTTTTTGGGACGAGGCTAAATCCAGGGCGATTGAGCCCTTCGTGACGACACCTGCGAGGCGCATCAAGATCATCGAGCGTCTCGCTTCCGCGGGGCTGCCGGTCACCGTCAATGTCGCGCCGGTGATTCCGGGTCTCACCGACGAAGACATGCCAAGCATTCTCGAAGCCGCCTCCGCTGCGGGCGCCACGCGCGCTTTCTACATGCTGCTGCGATTGCCGAGTTCGGTGAAGCAAGTGTTCGAGGAGCGGCTGCGCGCTGCTTTGCCTTTGCGTGCAGACAAAGTGCTCGCGCGGTTGAGAGATGCGCACAAGGGCAAGTTGTATGATGCAAGCTTCGGTGAGCGAGGAGTGGGCCAGGGTCCCCATGCGGAGCTGATCGCGCGACTCTTCGAGACCACGACGGCCAGACTCGGTCTGTCGACAGCGACCCAAGAAGCGCCGTCTACGTTCGCGCGACCCACCGCCCAACTCGGTCTCTTTTGAGCTAGTGTCCCGTCCCTCATGCAACGGTTCGCGCTCTTGCTTGCGCTCGCGGTCGCGCCAAATTTAGCGGCGGCGGACGGCGTTCCGGTCATCGATCCTGCCGCACAATACGACGACGACGCGAGTTTGCCCGCGCATGCCGAAGACGTCGTCGACTACACATTGAACGCGTCGATCGACACGTCGAAGCACACAGTGCACGGCGAAGGCACGATTCATTGGCGCAATACGAGCCAGACACCCGTGAACGAACTGTGGGTGCACCTCTACTTGAACGCCTTCAAGAACGAACGAAGTGTGTTCTTGCGAGAGCCCATCGGCGGATTTCGCGGAGGCGAGCCTGTGCATGATTGGGGCTCGATCGACGTGCGGTCGATGGAGCTCAACGGCGTCGATCTGTGGAAGGGCGCTGAGCTGCATCGCGCCAACGACGATGACGAGACCGACGCGCGCGTGCCGTTGCCCAACGAGATTGGTCCAGGCGAGTCGATCGATTTGCACGTCGTTTGGGACGACAAGCTGCCGTCTGTCGTCGAGCGCACGGGCTACGACGGATCGTTTCACATGGTCGCGCAGTGGTTTCCCAAGATCGCGCGCCTCGAACCCGACGGTCGGTGGGCGCACTTTCCATTTCACCATCTGGCTGAATTTTACGCCGATTTCGGATCGTACGACGTGACCCTGCGCGCTCCCAAGGGCACGATCATCGGCGCGACGGGACCGATGACCGAGTGGCGGCAAGAGGGCGGAGAGGTCGTCGAGCGTCACGTGCAGACCGACGTGCACGATTTTGCGTGGACCGCGTGGGACGAATTTCAAAAGCGGCAAGAGTCGATCGACGGCGTCAAGGTCACCATCCTTTACCCTCCGCACTTCGACTACGCGGCAGAGCGAGAACTCGCGACGATGCGATTTGCGCTCCCGTACTTTCATTCTCACTATGGCAAATATCCATACGACGTGCTCACCCTCGTGCACCCGCCAGAGTCGGCTGAAGAAGCCGGCGGCATGGAGTATCCGACTCTGATCACCACCGGCGGACCCTGGTACGGACCGCCTGGAATGCTCGAGATCGAGCTGGTGACGATCCACGAGTTTGGTCATCAGTACTTTTATGGACTGCTCGCGTCGAACGAAGTCGACTGGCCGTTTCTCGACGAAGGAATGAACAGCTACGCAGAGCAAGACTCGATGCGGGCGTGGCGGGGCGAAGGATCGTTTTTGGATTATCCGGGGCTGCGCGTCAGCGACAGTGCGTTGCACATGGCGGGCGGCAACGAGTTGGCGACCAAGTCTCGCGTTGCTCAACCCGCGTATACATTCGCGACAGGCGCTGAATATGGGCGTTTGGTGTATTCACGAACGGCTGAAATTTTCGAGACACTGCGGCGCGTTTACGGCCCCGAACTGCTCGACCGCGCGCTCGGGCGGTATGCGCGAAGAGCGCGTTTTCGACATCCCGTGCCCGAAGATTTGCTGGGAGCGATCGCAGAAGTGCTCGGCGTGGACGCAGAAGAGAACACACGGGCCGCGCTCTTCGACAAGGCCACTGTCGACTATGAAGTGATGAGCCTCGCATCTCACGCGCGCGCGTCCCCGGCAGGCATCTTCGACGACAGCGGCAAGCGAGAGACACGCACGCGCGGCACGGGTGACGGCAAGTTCGAAGGCTGGGCGCTCGTCACGAGGAGCGGCGACCTCAAGTTTCCGGTCGATGTCGAAATGACCGCGGAAGACGGCACCGTTACACGCGTGACATGGAGCGGCAAGGAAGAGTCTGTGCGCCTCCCCTACTCTGGCAATTCTGCGCTCGCGTACGCGGTCGTCGACCCCGATCACAAAGTGCTCCTCGACACCGACACCACCAACAACTCAGCACGCAGCGACAGCGCTCCCGCGGGCAGCACCAACCGCACGCTCGAGCGGACCACGTTCTGGGGAGAGATCATCACTGGAATGCTGGCGCCATGAGCGATCCGGTGATCGATCTCGAGAGCGCGGGCGCCGCAAGCGAAGGTCGAGGACGGCTCGAAGCGCAATCGGACTCGGTCCGTGCCGGCACTCGCCTCTTGCTCGTTTCGAACGACGCGATGCGCGCTCGCCGTCGTCCTCTCGCAATCCTCGGAGTCTGGCTGTTTCAAGCCTTGTTGTCGCTCGCGGTCGCATGGCCGATTACACGTGGCATCGCCGCATCGTATGCCGACGACCCTCGCGGAGACGCCGCGCTGTTCGCGGATGGCGGCTACGGTTTGTTGGAGTGGCTGCAAGCGGAGCGCAACGCGGTCGCATCGATCACGGGCACACTCGCCGTGATGATGGCGATCGCGCTCGTCCTCGGGACTGTACCGCTCATCGGTTTGCTCACATCGCTCGCGTACACGACGCAGGACCTCCGAGCGCCACGCGCACCACACCTCGTTCCGTTCCTCGCGCGCAGCATGTGGCCCATGCTTGGCCTGCTCGGGCTCGGCGGACTGGCGACATTCGGCGTGTTCGCGCTGGCGACTGGCCTCGCTTGGTGGGCAGACGACCGTCTCGATGATCGCTTCGGAGAGGCACGCGCGGGACAATTTTCAATCGCGATCTTTTTCGTCTTGATGATCTTCGTCGCAGTCATCGGAGTGATTCACGATCTCGCGCGCGCAGCAGTCATCCGCTTTCGTTCGGGTCCATCGATGGCGCTTCGGGCAGCTTTTTCGGCCTTTTGGAAACAGAAACTCGTGCTCACGTGGTCGTGGGCGTGGCGAGCGTTAGTGGGTCTTCTGCTGCTCGGTGGTGCGGCGCTCGTCAGCGCGCGCTTCGGCGGCCGACCTGGAGTTGCGCTCGTCGTGCTGATGGTGCTGCATCAACTCGTCGTCATCGCGCGTGTCGCGCTGCGCGCCTCGTGGCTGGCGAGAGCGCTACGCGCTGTAGACCGAACCGGTTGACTCAACTCGACGGTGGTCGGCATGCGGCATAAAGACCGTCGCGCCACACAACGAGATCAGCAAACTCCTTGGCGAGACCGTCGTGCGTCCATGCGCGACGCATCGCCGGTCCCATACGAATGAACTCGCGTGCTGGAGGCGTGATGAAGTGCACCAATGTTGCGGCGATCACATCCGCGTAGGTGAATGCGTCGTGCACGTACTTTCGTCCAGCGACCTTGCCACGCACGGATAGCAACCCCTCGCGCAGCTTCGCCTCTGCTCCATCCAACGACGCGGCGTACTTTTTCCCGACGTATCGCGAGGCCATCTTCGCGCTCGCTGCCGCGCCGGGTAAAAAGCGCAATCCTTTGGGCACGCCTTCGAGTGCAGCGGCGTCGTCCGTCGCGATGTTGGTCACGATGATCGCGCGCGCGGCTCGAAATACGAGCTCGATCTCGGCGTCGAGTGCAACGATCGCTTGGCGGCGCTCACTCGGGAATAATGGTGTCGTCGCCTCCTGGGCGAGTGCTTCTGCGCGCTCGGCGATCAACAGAGAACCCATCGTCGGACCGGCTTCGTCCACGAGAAGCGGCACCGTGGCGTGCGATTGTTTTGCTCGCCAACGGAGCAGCGGCTCGCCAATGAATGGCACGTGCGCCTTCTCCTCGAATGACACTCGATGATGGAGCAACGCCCACCGCGCTCGCTCGGACCAAGGCGAATGAGGCAGCACCCAGAGCGTGCGCATTACTTCGTCAGAGTCTTCATGAGTTGCTCGTAGCGACGCGCAGGACCATCCCAACCGCGATCGAGCCGCATCACGCGACGCACGAGCTTCGGCCAAGCGGGTTGTGTGGTGGCAGCGACCGCGCGTTCGAGCGCGCCAAGCAAAGCGAGCGGAGACTCTTCTTCGAAGACGAATCCGGTGCCTGTTTCGAGCTTCGCGTCGCAATCCACGACACTGTCGCGCAAGCCGCCCGTGGCTCGAACGATGGGAGGAGCTCCGTACCGTTGTGCGTAGAGCTGCACCAAACCGCAGGGTTCACGACGACTCGGCACGACCACGACGTCTGCCGCGGCGAACATTCGATGCACGATGGCTTCCGGCGCAGCTCGCACGAACACCGCACGACCGTGGGATTTTTCGACGGCCGCGCTCACGGCGGCGACGATCGTTTCGTCGCCATCGCCCGCAATGGCGACTTGGGCTGTCGTTGCGCGCAAGAAACGCGGCAGCACTTCTGCGAGCAAGTCCGTCCCCTTTTGATGCACGAGACGACCCACCGAAATCAACAAAGGCTCGTGAGGTGCGAGCGGCAAACCGAGCTCTCGCTGCAGAGCGCCTTTGCATCGCAACTTGTTCGCGGCGTCCTCTGCGTCGAAGCGCGCAGGCAAAGCTGGATCGATCGAGGGATTCCAAACCGAATAGTCCACGCCGTTCAAAATGCCGGTCAGCGATTCTTTGCGCGCGCGAAGCACCCCGCCCAGACCATGACCACCATCGTCGGTTTGGATCTCACGCGCGTAGCTCGGACTCACCGTAGTGAGAGCGTCGGCTGCGAGAATGCCCTGCTTGAGCACATTGCACTTGCCGAAAAACTCGATTCCTTCGGGAGTGAATGCGTCCCAGGGGAGACCAAGCGTTGGCAAAGTCTCTTTCGAAAAGACGCCCTGATGGGCAACATTGTGCAGCGCGAGGATGGTGCGCGTCTTTTCGAGCGAAGGGACCGTCATACGCATCGTCTTGAGGTATGCGGGGACGAGAGCCGTTGGCCAGTCGTTTGCCATGACGATCGAGTAAGGCGCGCCCCCCTCTGCTGCGATCTTCGCGAGCTCCGCAACAGCGCGCGAAAACGCAGCGAAGCGCAACGCGTTGTCTGGATAATCTTCGCCGCGATCGCCATACACGCCGGACCGACCGTCGGCCCCGATGGCGCGATCGTAGAGTCCGGGGATGTCGATGAGAATCACCTCGACCTGCGACGCGAGTTTTCCGTCGTAGATCGTGGCTTCGAGTGTGCGGTCTCCGAGCACGACTTTTAGCGGCGAGAGTCGGCGCGCAAAAAGCAAACCGCTCGCATCGAGCGACGCATACCGCGGCAAGGCAACCACGATCTTGTGGCCGAGAGAGCGAAGCGCTTTTGGCAGGGCCGAGGCGACATCGGCGAGGCCACCCACTTTCACGAAGGGGGCGAGCTCGGTCGTCGCAAAGAGAATATCCATGGCTGAGGACGCTCTTAGCATCAAACCGCGCGGCGCTGGTCGGTCTTACGGGCCGACTCTGGCTCTCGACCACCGGCTGACCTATGGTGAACTCTTGACGCGAATTCGCGGGCGAAAGAGCTCATTCGAGCGACCGATCGATGTCGAAGAGGGCTCCGTGCTCACTGTGTTTCGCGTGCCGCCGGAAGTCGCGGGTATGCGCGTCGACGTGTTTTTGCAGAGCCAACTCAAACGCACGAGTCGTTCCCGCACCAAAGTAATCCTCCGCGCGAGCGCTTATGGAGAAGACGGTCGGCGTCTCAGACCAGGCAGCCGCGTGCGCGCCGAGCAGAAGATCCTGTTGTGGCGTGCGCCGTGGGACGAAAACCCAGTCCCCACAGACGTGCCGATCATCTACGAAGACGAGCACATTCTCGCGGTGAACAAGCCCGCAAATCTGCCGGTGCATCCGAGCGCCCGGTACCACAAGAACACGCTCATCAAGGTCCTCGAGCGCGATCGACCCGACGCGCCTTTTCTCTCTCTCGGTCACAGACTCGATCGCGAAACGAGCGGCGTGTTGCTCGTGTCGAAGACACCCGAGTGTGATCGCGCCCTCAAGAGGCAGCTCGAAGCGCGAGATGGCGTGCACAAGACGTATCTCGCCTTCACCGATGGCATACCCAACGACGGCACGGCACGCCTTGATTTTCGCCTGGAACGCTCGATCGAAATCGATCCCGTCCACAGCACACGCGTGAAGATGCGCCTGTCCGATCTGCCGAGCGCTCTCTACGCGTCCACTGTGTTTCATGTCGAAGCCACCGCTACGAGCGACACGGGACACGTCTACGCGCGCGTGCGTTGTGATCTCGAGACGGGTCGCCAGCATCAGATCCGCATCCATCTCGCGTCTGTCGGCGCACACGTCGTGGGTGACAAGCTCTACGGAAAAGACGAGACGTTCTTCACGCGAGGCGCAGATGGCGAACTCGTCGACGCAGACTTCGAAGTTCTCGAACTCGCGCGACATGCCCTGCACGCATATCGAATCTCGCTGCCGCACCCAATCATCGCCGACACGCAACTCGATGTCACTGCGCCGCTTCCGCAGGATATGGCCGATTTTTGGAGCCTACTTACGCCGAACTTGGTCGCGCCGTCGTCGCCAAAATAGTGTCGCGAGCGGCAGTGCGGCGAGCCAGCCCAGCGCGCTCCGGTCGTCTACAGCTTGATTGCAGGAGCAGCCTCCATCGCCAAACGGCATCGGGTCGACGCCAGCTTCAGGGCCCACGCCTGACGCATCGCTTGGCTCGCTGGAGATGGCGTCAGGCGTGAGCGTCAGCGCGCTCGTCGTCCAGCCCTGCACTTCTGCGTGCGGCTTTTGGTTCGGGTTCTTCCACCCCGCGCGTTGCACCGGCGCGTCCACGGCGACGGCGATCGCGAGCAGATCGAGCACCTCACCGACTTTCTCCGTGGGCGTGTAGGAGACTGTGTCGCCCGTTGCTTCGGCCACCCGTTTTCCTCCTTTGAAAAGAGCAATCGAGGCCACGCCAGCTGGGTGCGTCGCGTGCACCACGACGGGTTGATTGTGCGCGTGCGCGGTCGGCGAGCCATCGAAAGTCACGATCGGTCGCGTCGCAAATGGAGTGGCGAGCGGATCGCCAAGAGTGATGTTTTGCCAATACAGAAAGCGCTCGCTCAAAAAATAGCTCTCTCCGAGCGAATAGCCGAACGTATAGAGCAACATCGATCCCGCATTCGGAAACACGTTGTTTAAAGGCTCCGCGACAGTTCCGTGCGTTCCCGTGGCACCTGCGCGCACAAACCTCGCGCACGAGGTCTGAGCTTCTGCCGCCGGGCACTTGGTGCCGTCAGTGGAGCAAGAGAAGTTGGAGATCGCAGCACCATAGGAGGTCAGATTGTCTGTGATCGCGCCTGGCACGAACGTGTTGCCAGCGATCGCGTTCTTCACGCTGTCGGCAGATCCAGTGAAGTACGCGGCGACGGTATGTCCCGACAAAGTTCCACTGAAAGGAGTTACCCATTTGCCGTTGAACCCTGCGCTCGTGAGCATGCGCGTCGTGAATTCGCACTCGGGATCGCGCGCGGCGCGGGCGCTGTCTTCGCCTTGCATGCACATGATTTCTGCCTTGGGGAATGTGCCGTCGCTTGCCACGCCGCGGTCGATCAGGTCATTGGCATCTTTGTAGTCAAAGCCGTCGAGCGACGTGACGATGACGAGGTTGTTCTTCGACCAATCGTAGACGTTGGTGGTGTAGTTGAGCGAGTTGCCCACGACGTCGTAGCCGCCACCACTCTTCGCGTCGGCGGAGTGGAATGCGGGCGGTGGGTTATTGCGCACGAGGATGTTCGCGTCGGAGTACCAAGCCTTGTACAGGTTATCGACCGTGTAATCGGCCGAGTAATCGACGAACGACGCGCTGTGAAATGGGTTCGCGACTGTCGCTGTGGTGTTGCCAGGTTGCCCAGCCCCCGCGATCTCCGACTTGTCGCCAATCTTGATCGCATGACGAACTTGAACGACCGCCTGCAAACTCGCTCCGTACGTCGGCAGCGTCACGTCGTACGGTAAACCGCGCACGATCACGACATAGTCGACCATCTCGGGTTGTGGCAGCGCCGCGATGCATGTGTCGAGCGACCCTTGAATCTTCGACTTGAACGTCGCTACATCGATGGTCGTGTCGGTCGCTTTGAGGCCAGAGACAGCGCACAAGTGCCCTGCGGGTAGCGAGCGCGCTTTCTCGTAATGTTTGGCGACAGCGGTCGCTTCGGGAATGTCCGCATTGTAGAGGACCACGACATTCATCGGTCCTCCACCCGCATACGCAAAGGGCGAAAGGACGAAAACCAGCGACCCAAGAGCCAGTCGAAGCGTGCGCATCGACAAACTCTACATGAGAGTCGCGACGATCGTCAGATCCCCTTGGGGACGCGGTCCAAGTCGATTTGATCGAGCGCGGCCCGAATCAACGCACTGCGGTTGGCCTTGGTG
>JAYVXK010000029.1:0-9145 GCA_043785265.1 Myxococcales bacterium
GCCCATCCACCAGGCAACGTTTTTCGATCGCTCACGAGCTCGGGCATATCATTTTCCATCGATTCGCCCCGCAAGCGAAAGCTGCTCAGCTTCGGGAGAACCGCATCGCACCCGAGGAGGAGGAGCGCCTTTGTAACATTGCTGCTGAAGAGATCCTCATGCCCCAGTCCGCAGTTGCCGACGCGCTCCGATGTGTTGTTAACGGAGCCGCGGTAGCAGTTGTTGATCTCGCAGAGCGTTGCGAAGTGTCTGCTGGCGCGGCGTTGATCCGGCTCGCACCACTCTACAAATCGGCAGGGGAGATCCAAGTGTGGGAGTGGCAGGACGGCTGGACCAGAACCCTACGAAGGCGGCTTGGACGAACTCGTCAGAGCCTCGAGACGTTTGCCGTCGAGGAGTGGGGTGCTGGAGTGCCCACTGACGCACGGCCCGTCCAGAACATGGCAACATGGCTCTATTCGAAGCAGCGGCGGCAGCGCATTCCAGCGCGCTCAACGGTCGCTCGCGTTCCGAAGCGCTCACAGACGTTGATCGTATCCCACGAGTTCGTGAAAGGAGATCGGCGTGATGCGCTCACCGAGTTAGAGCGAGCCGCGCGTTCTCGGGTGCAGCGTGCATGCTTAGCGCGCGCGCGTCCCAACTGTCCGACATGCCACGGATCGGGCTGGGTACATCCTAGTCGCGAGTATGATCCAACTACTCGGCTCGCTCCCGTTCGCGTTTGCCGGTGCAGATACGACCAGTCGTCCCTATCCGCATAATATCATCCGCCTTGGTTCGGCGGGGCACCATGGTAGCAAAAGGAAGGCGCACTTTTGCGCGGCGATCGGAGAGCTCACATGGCAACTGGACGCAAGCGAACGACGAAGCCGAACGACGGATTCCACGTCAGTATGCGCGGTCTCAGTGTTTCGGTTGGTCGCGCGGCGGTGGTGATTATCGCGAGCGGCGTCGCCGCCATACTCTACGCGATCGCGCGCGCGCATTAAATCATCGGACACGAGAGGCCAGCGGCTCGAAGGGCTCCAGTGGAAGACCTGCGGCTCAGCGGGCACGGTGAACACATAGTTGCGTAGTCAGGCAGGGACGATGTCGAGTGCGTCAGCCAGCTTCTTGAGCGCGTTGCGATCCAGCGATGGAAAGTTGGGCGCGTTGCCATGCCGCCGTGTAGAGGGCGCGAGTTCGAACTCGTTGGCCACACGATCGAGCAGCTCCTTGGCCTCGTCAACTAGCGCAAGAGCGGTGCCTGCATTGGGCACTGACAAGACCACGCTCCCTCCGGCATGGGCCTTGTGCAGCCGCGCAGCGCCCGAAGCGTTGGGCTCCTCAATGTTGTTATTGAATAAGCCCAGCACGCCGTTTGCGGATTGCGGCACGCGAAGATTGAGCGTGACCGTGGACCGCGTCAGCCCAGCGAGCGGCCCAAAGCGACACGCGATGACGAGGAAAAGCAACACGTCACCGGCGAGAAGATAGAAGTCGACGACGCCTTCCCCGTTGCAAACCGAGTCTCGTTGAAAGGTGAGTTCCCCGATGGTGCTCAACGCGAGCTGCTCGTCGCCCGCGGCATATGGGTTGTCGCCTTTGTACGAAAAGGTCCACACGCGCGTTCCGTCGTTGAGTCTGTTTTGCGTTTCGTTGAATGCGCGCGGCCAACGCGTGGGTGGATTGTTTCCATACCGGTGAGCAACGATCGCTGTGTGAAGGGCTTCAAAGAGCTTCGCCTTGGTACCCTGAAACGGGTCCTGACGCTCGATCGCGAGGCGCCACGACACCGCGCCCATTTCGCCGATCGAGTCAGGTTTCGCCACGAGTGGCAGCCAGCGGTTCGTGCGATCAACAGTCTGGTCCAAAGTCGCCGGCTGCGACTGTGGAGTTATTGACCCAGTGGGTGGTGTACCCAAGAGGGATTCGAGATCCTCATGAGACAGGCCGAGCGCGATCTTGCGAAGCTCTTCGAACCCCCATGGACTGACCACTATTTCCGGGTGGGCCTTCCCGAGATCAAGTAGTCGAGTCATCACGTGTGGAGGTAAACCCTCCCTCGAATTGTGCACCAATACCCATGTACCAAAGTGCGTGCGCCAGTGTGGAAGGGCGCCGTTGAAGTCTTCCTCAATCTTCTTCACCCACTTGCTAACGACCATTTTTGCGGGTGCGTAGCTTGCGAAAAGCGTTCGTCGCGAAGAAAGGTATCCGTCGCTCTTCCGATCTCCAGAATTGCCCCATGGACGGCTACGCATGAAGTCCCCAGGAAATGCCTTCTCCATGATTGAGGCAAAGAAGTCTTGAAACTCATTTCCCTTCTTCTTGATGTAGGCGTTTTCAAACATCAACCCGAAGACGCGTGACGTGCCCCCGAATGCATCTACGGACGATGTCTGAGGCTTGTACGGGCCTCCGCTCACCTTTGCCTCGGCGACCGAAGTGTTCCCAAGTCCTCGATCGCTCCGCGACTCGGTGACTTCAAGGTCGACGACGACCTCGTCAATCAAATCGCCTTGAGCGCCCAGCTGCACTCGAAGCTGTCTTCGCTCCGACAGCGCAATAGGAGCCTCTACCGAGGCTTGCGCGACGACAGTTGGTCCGTCCAACCATTGACCATTCGACTGAGGCACTGCAGCCCACACGAGCAGCTCGCTTAGGTCGTCCCCGTCAAGCACGATGCTCGCGGATTGAGCCTTCTCTTTGATCGAAGCCTTGATGATCCGGCCGCGGTAGTCGCGGTCGAGAACAGTGAGGCGCTCTAGGCGTGCATCCTGGCCGACGGGGTTGGCGCCCTGATATGCGCCGAATCCCGAAAGGGATCGGATGAACTCTGTGGCGTCCGCTCGAGGCGTGCTCCCAGCCTTTCCCATGAGTTTGTTATGCGGCTCGGGGTATCGATCTGGGAGTGGCGTCGATAGTTCAAGGCATGGCCAGCCGTGCCCATAATCGACCAGACTAGAAAATCGTCGTACGGCTCCAGTGGATCCAACCAAACAGAAGATGCCGCTCGGCAGCAGAACGCTGTCACAAGAGAACGGTGCACCGTTGAGCGTCCGATTCCAGCGCACGAGAAACTCTGCACCATCCACCTGCTCAATCAAGCTGCGCGCAACGCCCAGATCCTCCGCGCCCGGTGGCTGCGGGAGATCGGTCGGCCTGGCGAGGTCGATTCGGCCAAACGCAAGACGCCATGGGTCGCTGGGAGTGGTTCGGACCTGCACGAATCGCAGGAGCGCATGCTTTCCAGCCTTCACAGCCCGTTCGGCCAGTTCCGCTAGTGCATCCTTTCGAACGTCGTCGTGGGAGGACCATTGCATTTCGAAAGCGTAACGGGATTCGGTCACGTGGATGCGAGCAAGAACAGTCGCCCCGTCGACCCCTTTCCGCCACTTCCGCCGTTACCGGCAAACGGTGCTCCCCCGCCACCACCGGCACCGCCACCGCCAGCGCCGCGATTTGGCTGCCCGTCCGCTCCATTCACTCCGCTGCCGCCCACGCCGATCAGAACAGCAGCCCCACCGTCGCCGCCTGCTGGCCCAATGCCGCCCGGACCTCCGCCACCGCCGCCACCAGCCCCACCACCGAGATGCCCAGCCACGGGCGCCCCATGCGCGCCGGGTGCACCCCCGATAAATCCCTGCACGGACTTCGACCCCTGACCCGAGGGATACGCCCCGCTGGAAATCCCAAACCCTCCACCCCCAGGCCCGCTTGCCACCGCATTCGCATCGGTCACCACCGGCAGCGCCTTCACACTCCCGCTCGTCCCAAACCCGCCCGGCGAAATCACATTCGTTCCAGGCTTCGCACCATTGAACCCAGCCGCACCACCCACGCCACCGGCGGCCACGACTACCAGACTCGCATCCGTCGCGATGATGGATGTATCGCCCCCATCACTCCCAGCCAGCGCACTGGTTCCACCCGCGCCACCGTCGCCGATCGAGATGGTGTGAAGCACTCCAGGCGTCGCCTCCACTTCGACGATGCTCAGCTGCGCGCCGCTTCCGCCTCCACCACCGGAAGTCCCATCGGTGTTCGTGCCACCACCTCCACCTCCACCGCCTCCGCCGTACGCGACGATCCTCACGCGATGTACATTCGGCGGACACGTCCACGTGCCTGATGCTGTGAACTCATGCATGTAGCCCGTCACACACGTTTGCAACCACCGCCCAGGTCCCACAGTCGGCTTCACAACGGCGGGCCGATCCTCCGCAGCGGTCGACGCCGCATCGAACAGATACCCTCCATAGCGCAGCACAGTTCGCAACATTCCGGTCGGCACCTTGGTCGTGTCGATCGCCGCGAGCGTGGGAAGATCAACCAACGGGACGACCGCCGCCTGCATGCTCGCGGTGCGATCGCCAAGCGCCTCGTACGCGACATTGAACGTCGCCGCGGCCGGCGGATCGCTGTCGTCAGGAATCGAGAAATCACTCGGAAAAGCGAGCGGATCGCCGGCATACGGTTTCATTGCGAAGGCTCCCCGTCTGGTTCCCTGTCTGGCTCGCTGTCTGGTTCCCAAAATCGACACGACGCGCTGCGATCGCTCGCGACACGCGAACCTGGAAAGAGCAGATGGTTCGCGCTCCACTGACCCCAGCGACCATTCGGCCACGAGATCGGCACCGCAGGATCGAACAACGACGCGTCATACGTGAAGATGACCGCGCGCACGAACGAGTGCGCCGACTTCCACTGCGCGAGCAGACCACGAATCGCATCGACCTCTTCGCGCACGACCAGATGTCCGAGACCGGTTGTGCGCGAGCCGAGCACAGCGCCCGGCGAGTTGAGCTGAGGTCCGCTCTCGATCCACGGAGGCGTGTAGACGACGACCCAGACTTCCGACCAGAAGCCCGCGCGCTCGGGATTGGTCTTGCTGTCCCAGTCCCAGCTCACAGTGTCGCGCGTGAGTGCGCCGTTCGGATCAATCGAGATACAAGTCCCTGCGCGGTTCACGACGCGCACCCTAGGGTTGCCCTGCACGTACTCGTGAATGGATCGCGCGATGGCTTCTTGGCTCCCTGCAATGCGCCAACGATCGAGCCAACCCGCGAGACGCTTGCCATACCGGAAGTCGCTCTCGCCTTTGCCACGGATGATTCCACGACTGCGTCCGATCAGCGCGAGCGCCGTGGGAGTTCCGTGACCAGGCCACGCGGCTTGCACTCCC
Organism: Myxococcales bacterium; assembly: GCA_043785265.1. Taxonomy (GTDB): domain Bacteria; phylum Myxococcota_A; class Polyangia; order Polyangiales; family Polyangiaceae; genus JANYHY01. The sequence goes on from JAYVXK010000029.1 coordinate 5,168, forward strand.
TGCACGAGTCGATCGGTCGCGTCATCGAGCGGAGCGATCATCGCTTGCAAGGTTCGGAAACCCACCACCGCACCCGACGCGACACGCTCGCTCAGCCACGGCGGAACGATGCGCCGCAGCGACTCGCGAAAGAGCTTGCGCGTGATCACGCGGCCTCCACGATGCGCACGTCGACGGCCGCTGCGAGTGTCGCGACTTCGCCCGCTTTCAGTGGAAGATCGGAAGTCGCGCCATCGATCGCATAAATGCTCGGATGCGCCGACTTCGCGGTTCCCGCGATGCCCTCGGCGTAGAGATATCCTTTGGTCGACAGCGGAGGCTTCGCGATCCCGCCGATCGGGTAGCTCGCGACGAAGCCCTCGAGGTTCTTCTCGACAGACGTCTGGATGTCATCGGCCGACACTCCATCTGTCCGCTTCGCCCAAACGGTGAGCGCTGACTTGAACGCGACCGGTTTCGCGGCAAGCACTTCCACAGTCACCGTGTCGGGTCGCGCGATCGCCTCGATCGAATCTCGAATCGCATCGAGATCGGGCAGGGGTGGAGGTCCCGAAGGAGACGCTACATAGACCGTCACGTGTCCCGTCGACGACGATGGCGAGACGGACAACCGATTGACCGCGACCAGCGAACCGTCCCCTCGCTTCGCAGTGCGCACCGCATACGCATAGGCTCCGCGCGGACCGAGCAACGAGAGCGCGGCAAGCTTGTCGCGACATCGCTGACGTAGCTCGACATCGCTCTCCTCTTCGCTCCCCACGATGGCTGCCACGTTGTTCACCGTCACGCGCAGCAGTGTGGTCTCGAACTCTGTGACCGATGCCAGTGCGGCGCTGCTCGACGACCCAGCCTCGACAGCCTCCACATCGATTACCAGCGTCGCGCCAGATCCGAGCGAAAACCCAGCCAGATTCGTGAACGCCTTCTTCGTCGTGGAAGACAGCGCGCGAAATTCGCGAGGACCGAAGTTGAACAAGCCTCCGCCTGCGTTCACAAGCGTCAGTTTCCCAGTCGCGAACGTCGCAGCAATTCGTTCGACGCCGTAGACGTATCGCGCGAGCAGCGTGAGCCACGCCCCCTCCGACGTCTCGAGGAACCCAGCCTTGGTCACCTGCACGATGAGCGACGAGAATCCTGCGTACGTCGCGGCGACGACCCGAAGCATCGTGCGCGCGACGCCTCCCTTGCGCCACGATCGCGCAGGAACGCTCAGCGCTTCGAGTCGCGACAGGAAGTCCTCCATCACCTCGTCTTCGGTCGGAGACTTGAGAAGATCGTCAATCGTGATCACGTGAGCCTCCGAACGCCTCGCGCGTCGGAGCGCACACGGATCCCGAGCTGTTGGTCGTTGGCTTCGAGGGCGATGTCGACGAGCACGACGCCCACTTCCGGCAACGTGAGAGTCGCGACGACTGCATCGACGCGCGGGTCTTTGCGCATCTCGGCTTCAATGCGTGCCTTGAGGCTGGGCGCATCGAACGGACCGGAGAGCGCGTCCTCGAGTCCGAGACCGCGATCGGGATCGTCGAGGTTGCTCTGGGGTGGCTCGATGAGCCGGTGATAGAGATCTTGTGCGAGCTCCTCCAAGGGATCGCTCGTCTCGGACGCGTACGGATCGAGATCGTCGACAGCGCGGAGATCTGTCATTTGAGTCTCACCAGCGCGGAGGAGAAGTCATAGGAAGTGCCCAGCCACTTGGCGAGCGCAGTCTTCAGCGCGGCGCCTCCGTCCTGGGCCGCCGGTGCCCAGCCAGTGATCGCTTTGCGAAGATCGGCCACGCATCGCGCGAGTTCATCGCCCTTCGCGGCAGGCGACACAGCGCCTTTGCCCAGCTCGATCGCAGTGGTCGCATCGAGTGTCAGAGTCAGCGGTGGCTCAGACTGAAACGACACCACCACAGGCTGAGCGGGATCGCCCTCCACGAAGCCGAGCAAGACTTCGGTGCCTGGAGTGATCTCCGCGGAGAGCCCAGCCATGCCTGGCCATATGGAGATAGGCAACACGTCGGGGACGACGCCAACAGGCTTGATCGCCTGAAGCAGCAAGCGCCCATCAGAGTTCTGCGCGACGACGCGATAGCGATAGAGTCGAAGGTGCGTGACGCCCACGGAGTGATTCGCGGCCGAGCCAAGCGCAGCCGTGAGACGCGAGGAGGGAGACGTTCCACACCAGGCAAGCGCACGACCTTGCCCATTCGCGAACGTCTGCTCGACATCACGCACGACCGCACTTCCGAATCGCGCATCGCTGAGCGTGGTGCCTGGCCACACGATCGCATCCGTCGCGAGATCTGCGAGTCGCAACGATGGATCCCACGACAGCACATCCAGATCGGCTGGCGGAGGAACCGGAAGTCTGGGCACGACGTGTGTGACACCGCTCGCATCGACGAACCAGTCTCGATGCCCAAACATCTTGGAGGCAGCACCAGCGGCGCGCACGAAGTGATTGCCGAGCAGGACTGGCTTCGGATCGACCACAGTCTCGCCCAGCTCGGCGGCAGTCGCGGTGAGCGCTGCGTTCGACCACAGACCTGCGTCGTTCTGGAAGTCGCGCGCGGCCACGACGCGGTCCCAGCCGCCTCCGCCTGCGACGATCCGCACGCGCGCCTTCTCCCCGAAACGACCCGACGCGCGAGCATCGACGGTGCCGACGAGACTCTCACCTCCGACGCTCACCGAGACCCGACCTGAGGGCAGCGCCTCCGTCGTAGGAAGATCGAGATCGGCTTCGGCGATCCAAGCGCCCAGCCAAGGGATCACCAGCCTGATGGAGATCGCCGGCGTGGTGCCCACCGCGAGCGAGATCATGAGCCACCAGCGAGCTTGGCGAGTTCCCTCTGCTTGCGCTGAATCTCCTCATCCAACGCATCGCGCGCGGTCGGCAACGCAGCGCCCGCAGCAGGGATGGCCGCGGACGGTCGCGCGAGCAGAGGCTTGGGCTGCCTGTACTCGAGGAACTTGATGACACACGTCCAGAGTCCGTAGTCATCCTCCTCGAACTGCGACACGTCCTCGACCACGACCGCATGGATGTTGAGCGGAGAGGCCGCGAGTAGAGGATGGTAGATACCCAGCGCCTTCGGTCGTGTGCCCGACGGAGTTTTCTCCAAATACTTCTTCGCGAACCGCTCCCACGCTACGGCCTGCGACGCGAGCCACATCACAATCTCGACCTCGAACTTGGCGAGGCCCGCGCCCGTGAAGATCACCCACGCCCCCGTGAAGCCGTACCCTTGGCGCACATCCCAGGTACGAGGTGAGCCCGCGCCACGAATGCGCGCACGTCCGGGAGACACATCGCCACCGATGACGAGAAAATCCTGCGTGAGAGTGTCGACGGGATCGATCATGACGAGATCGGGATCCCCGCACCGAGGAGTGCTTCCTCGATCGCGCGCGTGAGCTGACTGAGAAACGCCGGCGACTGCATTTCGGCGGTCGCAGCAGGAGCCTGGATGGTGACGTGGACTGTGATGTGGGTCGGACCCGCCGCGGTGGCTGCGCGATTTGAACGCGGCAAGTTCGCCATCTCATCGACGGCAGCCGCGGCACGCGGAGCGCTCCGCTCCAGACCGGCAGCGTAACCGCGAACGGTCTGGTCGCCGTAGTCCGCGAACACGCGCGAAGGCGAATGGATGTCGAGCGCACCCGTGAACGCTCCCTTCACGCGATCGGCCAGAGATTTTACGCTCTGTTCGAGATCGTGCTCCTTGCGTTGGAGGCCGCTGAGGAGTCCATCGATGATGTTCGCACCGATGGCCGCGCCGTCGATGTTACGGAGCGCGTCGAAGGTGTTTCGCATCGCTTCCACATCGGCTCGCAGCGCGTCGAACGCGCCCACGGTTAGATCGGCGACGGTCGCCATGACTTCGAGCTGAGCGACCGCGAAACTGACGGAGCCTCTCACGGCAGCCCCAAACGACTCGGTGGCGATCGTCGCGGCTTCGAGCGCGAGCGCCATGCCGTCGATGTCTTT
>JAYVXK010000030.1:0-2790 GCA_043785265.1 Myxococcales bacterium
TGGGCGCACCAAGGCTCGCGAAGCGACCGCCGAAGGCGGCTCGGCCTTGATAGAGGCGAGCACGACGATATGCTCGGATCTCCCGAGCGACCCCACCGCTCCGGTCACCCACGACGCCAGTCCGCCGTCCCAGTCCGCCGTCCCAGGTCCCCCGTCCCCGTCCCCGTCCCCGCCCCCGCTCCCGTCCCCGTCCCCGCTCCCGTCTCCGTCGCCGTCCCCGCCCCCGCGCCCGTCCTTACGGCGGCAGGCGACCTTGAATCGCCGTGATGGTCTTCAGCAGCGAGCCGTCCTTGTGCATGCACGGATAACAATCGCGTGTCCCCACGAACCCGCAGCCGGTCTTCGGCGTGTAACTCATGAGCACTTGAAGCGTTCGCTGATCGCCGACTTCGCGCGCTCGCTCGAAGTGCGTTTTCTTTTGGTCGCATGTGTCGGCTTTGCGGAGCGCCACCGTGACCTCGAGCGCTGGGCTCGTGAGCTTTTGCACTTCGGGTTTTGCGAGTGACTTGCGCGCGCGAAACGACACGGTCGCGCCGACGCCGGTGCCATAGCCGAGGTCGTAGAGGACGTCTGGGCCGCTCGATCCCAGTTTGCCTTCGAGGATGGCGAACGCGCCGTCGGTACCTTCGCCGCCGCTCACTGCAGTAGCCTTCACGTCCACGGTGAGCTTCACGTCGTTCTGCGCCTTGTCGTCTAGATCGAGCCATTTTCCAGCCTGATCCATCGCGTCCTTGGGACTGCTGGTTTGCATGTACGCCAGGTACAGTTGCTTGTGGACGTCTGCGCGATCCGCGTGTTGCGCTTCTACTTTGGTGAGGATCGCGATCGCGCCGTCCGTGTCGCCTGCTGCTAGCTTGCTGATCGCGAGCTTCATCGCGTCGTCTGCTTTTGCATCCGGCGGCGGCGTGGGTGTCGCGCTTGGAGTGGAACTCTGAGACGCGAGCACGAACGACAGACCGCCATCGCTCAGGTTCGTCTTCTGGCCGTGCGCTGCGTTGCGAACCAACACGACGGCGATGAACGCAAGCACACCCAAACCGAACACCGTCGCGATCAAGAGCTTCGACGGGATCAGTTTGCTGACGACTGACTGCGCCGGGTGCTCTTGCGGCTTGGCTGCTTGCGTTGGCTGCGCGGTGTTGGCGCCAGATGCATCAGGCAAACTGCCTGGCAAACTGCGACGACTCGTGGGCCCAGGCAGCGACGGCATGGACGCCTGCGATTGCGGCGGACCGAACGCGCTGTCGATCGCGTCGGTGAGTTCTCTCGCGTCTTGGTATCGCTCGGACGCCTCTTTCTTCAGCAGCTTGCTCACGATCACGTCTGCGTCGGGTGGGACGTTTTGCATGCGCGGAACAGGCGAGGTCACGTGCATGCCGAGCAGCTTTACTTTGCTCTCGTTGTCGAACGGTCGAGCGCCCGTGAGCATCTCATACGCCATCACACCGAGTGAATACAGGTCCGCGCGCTGATCGACTTCTTGTCCGAGCGCTTGCTCGGGCGCCATGTATTCCGGTGTGCCGTAGACCATGCCGAGCTGCGTGAGCGCTTGGCCCGTGGTCTTCGATTCTGGTGCGATGTCGCCGACGGGGACTTTTGCGATGCCGAAGTCGAGCACCTTCACGAAGTCTGGATCCCCTTCGCGCTCGACGAGCATCACGTTCTCTGGCTTGAGATCGCGATGCACGATGCCGAGCGCGTGAGCGCGGGCGAGCGCAGAAGCGATTTGCCGAAGGATACGCAGCGCGCGACTCGGCTCGAGCGCGCCCAACGCGACGACGTCACGCAGACTTTTGCCTTCGATGAACTCGAGCACCAAAAAGAACGAGCCGTCGTCGAGTTTGCCGAAGTCCGTCGCAGAGGCGACATTGGGATGATCGATGTGAGCCGCCGCCATCGCTTCGCGCTCGAACCGCGCGACCACCTCGGGCATGCGCGTCATCTCGGGATGCAGCACCTTCAGCGCGACGCGCTTGTGCATCAACGTGTGCTCGGCCTGGTAGACCGCGCCCATGCCTCCTTCGCCGAGCACCCGCTCGATGCGGTAACGACCAGAGAGCACCATCCCCACGAGCGATTGCGGACCGCCAGGGCGTGGCGGCACGCTCATCGGACGCGGCGAGCGAGCAGCCGCGCGCGACGGCTCGCCATCGGCCGGGGGAGTGTCGCCAGCAGGCACCATTCCCTCGGTAAGTACCACAGCTCGTCAGAGATCGAAGCCCACACCGATGGCTAATCCGACGGCGAAGAGGTCGGTGCCGTTCGACAGAATGGCTTCGGGGGCGCCGGCATCCGTCCTGGCGCCGCGTCCGTTGTTGGCTCCATACAATGTGCCCGTAAAGCCGAAGCCAAAACGCGTGGTGAGTTCGGCAAAAATCATCAACGGCTTGAAATGCCGGTACTCGACCCCAAACGCGAGCGGCACTTCGAAGAACCCTCCACCCGCGCTGTCGACCGAGACATTCGTTTTGGTGGTGGTGCCAATGGTCTGCGAATAGGCCGGCGAATAGACGCCCACGTAACCGAGTCCAAGCGCGCCCCACATGCGCCAGTCTCCCCGCGGCCACGGAGGGATGAACTTGAGGCGCAGGCCGCCGCCGAGCATTTCGCGTGAGGCCACTTGGTCATTGGTGGGTGAGATTTCTCCGTGAACGTATGCGCCGACTCGTACGAGCGGGAAGAACGCGAGGTGGCCTTCGATGCCGAGCGTGGGGCCAAGGAGCGCGCCTCCGCCGGAGGGGTGGTTGAGGACGCGTTGCGATGCGCCGGCGTAGACGCCGAGGTCGCCTC
>JAYVXK010000031.1:0-2788 GCA_043785265.1 Myxococcales bacterium
TCATGTTAGGCGTGGCCAGAGCGGACGTCTTTGCCGGTCAGTCCGTACTCGTGGAGGCGGTACTGGATCGTGCGCACGCTGATGTCGAGGAGCTCGGCCGCTTTTGCCGTGGACCCTTCGACGGCCTCGAGCGTCTTGAGGATCGCGTAACGCTCCACTTCTGCCATCGTCGCCCCTGGAATTCGAATGGCACCCAGTGGGTCGGTCGCAGATTCGAATGGAAGGTCCGCTTCGTCGATGATGGGCCCTTCGCACAGCACCACGGCGCGTTCGATGGCATTCTCGAGCGCTCTCACGTTGCCCGGCCAGCGATAAGCGATGATCTTCGTACGCGCCTTGTCAGTGAAGCCGTCGACCCGCTTGTGGTTCTCGAGCGCAAACTTCCGTAGGAAGTGATTCGCGAGCACGACCACGTCGCCGCCACGAACTCGCAGCGGCGGCATGTCGATGTGCACCACGTTGAGTCGGTAGTACAGGTCCTCCCGAAATCGACCGTCGCGCACGTCAGCAGCCAAATCACGGTTGGTCGCAGCGACCAGGCGTACATCGATCAAGATCTGGTCGTTGCCTCCGACCCGTTGGAACGAGCGCTCCTGCAGGACGTGCAACAACTTCACTTGCGTGAGCATCGGGATCTCGCCGACTTCATCCAAGAAGAGCGTGCCGCCATCCGCTTGCTCGAATCGTCCTGCACGCCGCCGCTCCGCTCCAGTGAACGCGCCCTTTTCGTGTCCGAAGAGTTCGCTCTCGAGAAGTGACTCTGCAAGCGCTGCGCAATGGAGTGACACGAACGGTTTGGTCGCTCGGGGACTCAGTGTGTGAATGGCGCGCGCGAGCTCTCCCTTGCCCGTGCCGCTCTCTCCTGTGATCAGCACGGTGGCGCGTGAGTTCGCGACTTGCCGCGCGACCCGATAGACCTTCTGCATGGCGCTGCCAGAACCGATGAGCCCCTGGAGTCCTTCTGCGTCTCGCTCTCGAAGCTGCCGACGAAGGTTTTCGGCTTCGATGCGGATGTCACGTCTCTCGAGGGCACGTTCGATCGCGACCATCAGTCCATCGAAGTCGATCGGCTTCGCGAGGTAATCCTCCGCCCCCGCCCGCATGGCAGCAACTCCAGAACTCAGGTCCTGCAGCGAGGTTGCCACGATGACCGGAAGTTCTCGATCGCGCTCTCGAAGTTGCTTCAAGAGTTCCATCCCATCCATGCGCGGCATCTTGAGGTCGGTCACCACGACATCCGGCGGCGCTTCTGCGGCACGCTCGAGAGCGGCCACACCATCCTCGGCGGTATCCACGGCGTAACCAGCCCCCCGAAGGAGTTTCTCGAGAGCCACGCGCGCGCTCTGGTCGTCCTCGACGACGAGGACGCGCGCCTTCATTTTCTCTACTTCGGTCATGCAAGCCTCATGGGAAAATTCACCGACTCTCGGCGCTGTCCGTACTCTCGTCGATTCCTTCGCACAAGCCCGAGACCTCACGTCCGAGGAGGATCATGAGATCGTCTGCCGTGACCATTCCGATCAGAGCTCCCTGATTGTCGACGATCGGAAGTCGCCGAACTCCATGCTTGCGAATGCGCGCGACTGCCGTTTCGATCCCGTCGTCTACGCGCACCAGGCAAGGATCATAGGTCAGGATCTCGGACACATGCGTCTTCGATGGGTCGAGGCCTTCTGCCACGACCCGAATGGCGATATCGCGGTCCGTGACGATGCCGACGGGGTGCTTGTCGCGCGTGACGATGACGCACCCGACCTTGGCATCGCGGAGCTTCCGAGCGATGTCGATCACGAATTCGTCTTCAGACGCGACGACCACTGCCTTGAGGAATCGTGAGAGAGTCATGATGGGATCACTGCAGAGGAGGTGCCAACCAGCCTGGGCCCCAGATAACATCCCCCAAGGCGCATTCTAGGCGCGTAGAGGGTGTGCACGCTTTGCGTCTGGGCGCACAAACAGCACAGCCCGTGGACTTGTCCATGAACGAACCGGAAGTTCTACCGCCCCGCGCCCTCGGCGACCGGAGCCGGAGGCTTCAGTGTTTCTGTCATTCGAGCCGCGACGATCACACCCGAAGCGAAGGTCATCGCGGCCACCAGCCAGATCGCGGTTTGGACGCCAAGTAGGTCGGCGACGACCCCGGCGAGGAGTGCACCCATCGCATATCCAAGATCACGCCACAGTCGGTAAACGCCGACCGCGGATGCGCGCCACGTCGGATGTGCCACGTCGCCGATGGTTGCCAGCAGAGTGGGGTACACCATCGCGGTTCCGACACCGAGTAGGGCGCCACCCGCCGCGAACCCCATGAACGACTTCGACATCACGGTGACTGCGATGCCTACTGCCTGGGCCCACATTCCAAAAACAATGAGCCACTTGCGACCGACCTTGTCCGAAAGTGCTCCAGTGAACAACTGTCCCAGCCCCCAGACGCCAGGGTAGATGGCAGCGAGCCACCCGATTTGAGCGAGACTCATTTTGGAGCTCGCAAAGAAGAGCGGGAAGAGGCCCCACGCCATGCCATCGTTCAGGTTGTTGACAAGCCCAGCCTGACTCACAGACGAGAGGTTCTTGTCTCGAAACGACGTGAGCGCGAACACCTGCCGTTGCGACGGCATCCCTCCGGGTGGAAGTGCACCTTCGAGTTTTGCCTCGTGCCCTGCGTGGTGTTTGGTCTCGCGTACGAACAGCGTCGAGAGCAAGAGTCCGATCGCGACGTAACCGATTCCCAAGTAGAAAGGCTGGGGTCGCAGCCCGAATGTCGACGCGATGTAGCCTGTGGCGA